>JBNKHB010000012.1:0-20915 GCA_050290125.1 Robiginitalea sp. | reverse complement strand
GATTTGCCGGAATTCCGCAGGTCCCAACGGATCTTTCTCATTGAGGGTATCCCAGGCATAGCAATGCTCACATTGCAGCGGACATTTGCGGGTAATGGCCCAGAATACCTGGTTCAGGCCGGGGACCGGACGCTTATGTGGCTTGAAGTGCCTCAATTCCCCGGCGATGAATTGCCGGAAACCTTTCCCGGGCCATGCCGGGGTAAATAATCCCATGTGATACCCCTTGCCTGTGCGGACAAATTTCCACAAGCGATGGTCCCCCAGGATATTCCGGCGCAGTCGTATCAGATAGCGAAGCCCCCGGATCCAATCCAGGGGATTCGGATAGCAGGCCATTAGCTCGCTAAGCAACGTAAGTCGGAGCCGGGTGTGCAACAGGGATTTGCGAAGACCGGAAATCGTTTCCGGGCCGTTCTGCCCGGAGCGGACGGATTGGGTGCTCTCCGCCGGGACATCGAGGGCAGGCGCCGTAGCCTGCAACAGATTAGTTTCCATGGGCCTGGGTTATCGGTTCGTATCTCCGAAGGGCAGCGCTAACCATTTCGTTGAAACGCTCCTCGGTAAAACGCGTAAAATGTCCGGGCTCCCTGAATTTCCGGAGTTCCGACACGTCCGGCGTCCCGGAATAATCCCTTAAATAGGTGTAAAATCCGGCATTTTCCAGAAATACGCTACGACCGGTATCCGACCGCGGCGGCACGGGGTATTCCACGGACACCACACTGCCAACCCGGTCCTGGGTAACATAGCGGCCGTCTCGTTGGGCAAGGTCCTCCCCTACTTCCCGCCCGGAATCATCCAGGGCAGAATCCGGAACCACCACAACGCTACTCACGCAGCTATTTTCCGAATAATCGATTGCGGCGCGGTCCAGGTCCCAGAATTTAAAGCCGGTTTGCAGGCGTACCTGTACCGGCCCGGCCGTCGTATTGTCCAAATCCAGGGGGATCACAATATCCCTGAATGCCAAAGGCCCCATTGCCGGAACCTCGGCCTGTTTTACCCAGCCGGTTGCCGTGGAAACATATACGGTCAGGGGCAGGGACTGCTCCCGCCGCCATCGGGAAGCATCTTCCAGGCTTGTACTTTGTTGCCGGCGCTGGAATTGTGGATAGGCATCGCCGAATTTTTCATAGAACTGGCCAAAAGCAAAATCCAGCCAAAGCGAATTCTTCAAGGTGAGCAAAAGTTTGGCTTCCTTTACCCCGGCAGGCCGCTCAAAGCTCATCTGGAGCTGCCGCGTGCCGTCCGATTCCCGTTTCTGGGAATCAAAGGCGACCGGCTGCTGGTCCGCTTCCCGGATCATTTCCAGTACGTCGCGTGAACCATCGGCCAGCGCTCGAACCGGGGGCCTTGGATCGGAAATGGTATGGGGTTCGCCTTCAGTGTCCAGAACCACGGCCACGGAGTCCGGATGATCGAGTACGCGAAGGACGGCCTGGTCCGTATGCTGGATCTCACGGAGCTCATTGGTGATCCGCAGGCGATAGCGGTCCCCCTCGCTCTTCAACCCCTTTAGCGGCAGATAATCCGGCCTCTGGGCATTCTCAATGATGTTACCTGGGTATAGCTCGCCCTGAAAAGCCCATCCGGAATCGGACTCGGCGTATACAAAGGGACAGGAACTCTTTGTTAAAGCGACGATGATGGTCAGCAAGGCCAGGCTACCCACTACCGTGAGCAATACGTTTCCGGCCGTTTTGCCGCGGGCGGCATTGCTTTCAGCGACGTCGTTTATGGCCTGTAAAGGGATCCGCAATGGCTGATCCTTGATCAGGGCCACCTCCGGGGCCAAGTACAGGTGCACCTCATTCAACGGGTTTTGATACGCCTTTCGATATCGATACGCCTTATCCAATTGACTGGCGTGTCCATAACGATGCTGGTCGGTAACTTCCGTTGGAATCCCTCGGATCTCCATAAGTTCCGCATCTACCTCGGGTTGATCCAGGTGAAAACTACCTCCGTTCCAATGCAGAATGATGTATTTGTCGGCATCATTGAATGCCTTTACCGTAGTCAATAGGCGCTGATCGTCCTCACCGGGCACGGATTTGATCCGGTAATAATTACAACCTGCCAGGAGTTGCAGGAAGGCCAGGGTAAGCACAATGGAAAACCCTTTAAGCAAAACGGGACGCGAACGAAGTGCCGCAATGGGATGGTCCGATTTTCGAGAATTGGAATTCATAATGTTGGTTTTTTGGTTACTTGAAAGGTGTCATTAATCTACAAAAAACAGCTCCGGAATTCTATTCCGGGCATAAAACCGGACAACCTTGTAAGAATCAAATTACAAGAGAATGGATTCCACCGCTTTCTGGAAGAAAAAAGTCGCGCGTGTCCCGAAGTTTTGTATATTCTTTAACATTTTGCTGGCTACCCCTTCTTTAAAGGAGTCCACCTACAACTCGCAATCGTTCGGCCGAACATAAAGGTGTGGACCCGCATCACCCGGAACAGCCGGGTAAATAGATCCTAACGACCTGCCCCGGTCGGTGAGTTCCCCATGTATTAATAACTGACCTCCGGTAGTTATACCGGAAAAAACCAACAACACGCTAAAATGAGACAACTTCTATGGGTGCTGCTACTGGCACCATGGGCATTATCCGCCCAATCAGGTAATTCACAAATGTTCTGGGTCCACGAAGATGTGGTAAAACCGTCCATGACGACCGAATACGAAACGGTCTGCAAGGAATTAACGGCAGCCCTCAAACAACACAGCATTCCCTTTGAAAACATCCTGGCACAAACAGACGATAACCGGTACCTGTGGGTTGGCCCGATCGCCAGCATGCAGGATACCCAGGAATTCGACACCTTTGAGCAACTGGCCGCCAAAATGGGCGAGGAAGAGATGGGAGCCCTTTTTGAACGAATGGACAAATGCTACGAGATCGAGCACAATTACATCATCCACCTGAGTTCGGAGCTATCCTATATGCCGGAAGGGATGACCCAAACCCCGGAAGGCCAGAACTACCGGAAATTCTACTACCTGCATACGCAGCCGGGTACCGGCGGTGCCGTTGCGGAGCAAATGAAGGCTATTAAAGCGGTATTTGCCAGTAAGAATTCCCCGGTTCATTACCGGGTCTACCGCAGCGGCTTTGGCACACGCGGCGAATTCTTTATGGTGGCCGTTGCTTCGGCCAGTGAACTGGACGAGGCAACCGAATCGGCTGCAAATCGGGAACTCCTTGGCGAAGAGGGGCAACAGGCGCTGGGCAAACTCTTCGGCATGCTGCGGGCATATGAGGAGTACAGCGGCTGGATGCGTCCGGACATCACCAATCCTTCCGGAATGTAATTCGCTTATATTAAATATTTTAAAGTATTTCAACTACAGTGATTGATTAATATTAATTAGGAACAACTATCTTTTAGATATGAAAAAAATATTCATCCTCCTCTTGCTTGCACCGCTCGGTTTGCTGGCTCAGGAAAATGCCGGCTACCCGGTATTCACCAACATCATACTAACGGCCAACCCTGCTGAAATTTCGGAGTTTGAGGCTGCCTTAAAGGAACACAATGCCCGCTTTCATGCCGAAGGCGAACAAGGCGCCCGTGTTTACTGGATCATGAACGGCACGAACGCGGACAAATACGTCTGGACCATGGGCCCTCACACCTGGGCAACCATGGACGAAATGGAATTGGGCGGCGACCACGGCGCGCACTGGACCAATGAGGTGCTTGCCCATACCCTAGGCAACTCCACCACCCACGTATGGCGTTTTTACCCGGAGCATTCAAACTTTTCAAAAGATTTTGACCTGAAGTATCTCAATGTGTTCATTGTAGATATGGCCCGGTTCGAAAATGAAAGGTTCATGAGCATCATTGAGCGGGTAAAAAAGGTCTACCAGGAAAAGATGTCGGATATCCAATACGGCATCTATTTCAATACCATGCCAGGCAATGATGGAATGGATTTCGCCTGGGTAGACTTCTTTGACAAGATGGCCTGGCTGGGCCAGGACGACATGTTTATGAAGAATTTTGAAGAGGTTCACGGCGCCGGAAGCTTTGCTCGGTTTTTAGAAGACGTAGCCGTGGCCACGGAAGGTCAAATGACCGAGGTTTGGATGTACCGGGAAGACCTTAGCGGCCTTGGCCCTCAGGTCATGGCTGTGCAACGCCAGTAAATTTATCCCACACCTTATGGCAAAGGCCCGCTTCGGCGGGCCTTTTTTAATAGAAAAGCCGCTCCCGACGGGAGCGGCTTTCGGTCAAAGGTTCTCTCTCATAGCATGGAGTCTAATGCTCCAAAGAATTCTTGACCTTGGTAAAAGGGGAACTACAACAACTAACGTAACAACTTAGTTTTTCTCAAAGGTCAGCAGGTCGGTACCGCCGTTGCCTCCGCTTTCGTGGATCAATTCAATTTTGCTGGCGCTGAAGGAAATAATATTCCAGTCCTCCGTCAACTCGGCAAAGTCAGCCGGTGCGGAAAAGAAGATATTAAAGTCGATATCGCCACTGGAAGTGCCTCCCGCAGAGAACTGCCCGAGCGTACAGGAGTTGCGGAAGCGCAACCGGTCATCCCCGGTCCTCAGGTCTACATTGGTCTCCCCATTGTACAACTCGATCTCATGCAGGGTCCAGGTGCCGGGAATATCGTCCAGTCCGGCAATTTCCAGGATTACCTGGATGGCATTGCCGCTGCCGCTGGCTTCCCAGGTGCCGTCAAAGGTATCACCGCCGGTCGTAACGCTTACCGTTCCGTCGGCAGCAAAATTAAAGTCGTACCCGGTATATTGGGACTCGAGATCCTGGGTATTGCGCTCCAGTTTTTCAACGAACCAGTCGCTGCAGCTGCCGAGCACATCCGTCAATTGATCTACCGTACAGCTATCGCAGTCCTCTTCGCTGTCCATCCCGCTGCCGGAATCGTCATTGGAATCATCGCTGCTGTCGTCGTCGATGGAAAGGGACCAGGTACCATTTACAGTAGTGGTACCGTTGTCGGCCACCAGGCTACCGTCCGAATTAAAGCTGAATCCGTAGCCGGCAAAATCCGCGGTCTCGTTCTGTCCGGAATCCACAAAGTTGGTGATGGTCCAGTCTCCCGAAGCCGTCACATTGTCGGTGATTTCCTGGATATCGGCCTGGAGTTGGGCCAGGTTCGGTACTCCTTCCTGGTCGTTTGAATCTTCGGAACAGCCCAGGGCAAGCAGTCCCAGGGTAATCATGGGGGCGATAAACTTAATGGTTTTCATAGCGGTATTCGTTAGATATTTAATACGATTGAACATTTCTTTATTCTTATTTATGAAGATTGAACGATAACAATGGATTTAAGGGCAGCTACTTCTTAGGCGCAGCCGATCATCGTTTGCCTGACGCAGGTCCACATCGGTTTCCCCGCCTTCCTGTACTTCGTGCAGATTCCAACTAAAGCTGAAGTCCGGAAGTAATGGGATGCTCAGGCTAACCGTAATATCATTGGCCATGCCTTCACTGCTCCAGCTTCCTGGGTAGGTGGTAGCACCTGAATCGACGGTCAGTGAGCCATCGGCATTAAAATTGAACAAGTATCCTGCATACTGATCCTCCAGATTCAAATCTGCAAGTTCCAGCTTATCCACATACCAATCCGGGCAACCGGTAAGGATGGTTGTCAGGTAGTCGGTGGAGCAGTTGTCGCAATCATCGTCATTGTAATCATAGTCATCGTCTTCGTCGCAGGTGGCGCGGGCGCTGTCCAAAATGATCTCCAGCTGCGCCAGGTCCGCGGCCTGTACCAGGGTATCGTCCGAAAGCCGTATATCCAGGGGAAAGTTCAGGCTAACGATGGGGCCTTCGCCCAGATCCTGTATCAACTCGTATAAGTCCTTGTCGTCCTCGATGGTTTCCGTTTCGATGCGCTCGCGTTCCGGGTCGTAGATGGAGACCGTTATGGGGTAAACGATATCCGCACATTCGATATCCGGATCAGGCACATTCTCACCCGCACAGGCAGCCGCCAACGCGTCAAAGGCGCTTTGGTCCGTAACCGTTACCTCCGTAAAATCACTTTGTATGACCGTCAACGGGAAAACGAGCTCCACCATATCGGTATCGTCATCAAATTCGTCCAGGATGGACTCTACCACGTCATAATCCGCTGTGGCATCTATTGTAAGCTCAACACCATTGGCGCGCACCTGAACGGGCAGGACCAATGCCAGGCAACTGGCCTTGTCAAGTATATTGTCGTAAGAACCGTCAAAAGTGGAGGTCTGCTCCAGCAGCAACGCCGCCGTTGAATTAACCTCTATGGCGCGGGGATCTTCTCCAAGGAATACCGGGTCGTCGGCCTTGCGGCAGGAAAATACCAGGAGGATCAGCAGGGTAAACAGTAAAAAGTTGGTCATTCGCATGGCGTCCGTTTTTAGAGAAAAAGTGCCTCTGTTTGCTCATAGAACAACTATGTAACGGGAATTCCTGAAAAAAAGTCAAAAAAATTTCTTTGCTTACATTTGAGACCAGTTGAAACGGACGCATTTGGATCCTGAATTACACAAAAACGTCTGCGAGGAATCGATTTTCGCTAGCCTTTACGAACGCTACTCGCAAGACCTGCATAATTTTCTCTACTATAAATATGGTGAGGCGGGCGCCCCCGGGGACAAGGCCCAGGAGGCTTTTGTAAAGCTCTGGGAAAACTGCGCCAAGATTTTACCGTCCAAGGCAAAATCATACCTCTTTACGGTTGCCAATAATATGGTGCTCAACGAACTCAAACACCAAAAGGTAGTATTGAAGTATCAGAAGGAGAACCCTAAAGAACACAGCTATGAGGATCCGGAATTCCTGATGAGACAACAGGAATATTACGAGCGGTACCAACAGGCCCTGGCCAAATTGTCCGAAGAGCAGCGCACCGCTTTCTTACTCAATAAAGTTGAAGGCAAGAAACATCAGGAAATTGCCGAAATGCTCGGGGTAACCCGAAAGGTGGTGGAATATCGCATTTACAGCGCATTTAACCTGCTCAGGGAAGAATTAAGCGGATTTTCGATAAAATAATCAGGAATTCCGGAAGCTGAGTTGTTATAGGTACAGAAACGCATAGAATGGACAAGCAAGATCTCATAGAAAAATGGCTGCGGGATGCGTTATCCGCCGAGGAGCTCGAGGCATTCAACAGCCTTGATGAGGCTCCGCAGATGCGGGAGATCCTGGATCAGGCCCGGGCCTTCAAGGCCTCCGGTTTTTCCGAAGTACCTTCTTATGAGGTGTTCAAAGCCCGACTGGACCGAACAACGGCGAATGCCGGGCGCAGGCGCTGGCTTGGAACCGCCCTCCGTATCGCTGCAGTTGCGGTAATCGGATTGTTCATTACGTTTTATTTTCTTTCCGGCGGAACGACCCAAATAACCACCGAAGCCGGAGAGATGGTACAGGTGGAGCTTCCGGATGCCTCCAGGGTACTGGTAAACGCAGGATCGGAACTCTCGTATAAAAAGGAAGGCTGGGATTCTCAAAGAAATGTATCTTTGAGTGGAGAGGCTTATTTTAAAGTCGCCAAGGGATCGCGGTTTGACGTGGTTACGCCGGACGGGACCATCAGCGTGCTGGGAACCGAGTTTAACGTCAAACAACGTGACGGTTTTTTCGAGGTCAGGTGTTATGAAGGACTGGTCCGGGTGAACACCCCCGACCAACGGGTGGAGCTGGCCGCGGGAACTTATTACCGGATGGCTGGAGACGTAAGGGAAGAAGGCCGGCATCAGGACCTGATGCCATCCTGGTCCGAGGACATCAGCAGCTTTGACCGCGTTGCGCTGAAACAGGTTGCTGACGAACTCGCCCGACAGTTCGGATTGAGCATACGGCTGGAAGAAGTGGACCAGACGCGTTTATTCACCGGTAGTTTCAACCATAGCGATCCTGACCAGGCCCTGGAAGCCTTAACACGACCCCTGAACCTGCGTTATGACCGTAGTGGCTCCGAAGTCATTATCAAACCTGCTGAAGAATAAATGCCTGGCATGTATCGCCCTTCTGTTTTTCTGTAGCCCCATAGCGCTTTCCCAGGAAACTCGTGCCGATTATGCTACTTACCCCGAATTGCTCTTAGAACTGGAGCAGCGCCATGGCGTGCGTTTTAACTATGAGCCGGGCATATTTGCAGGAAAGCAACTCCCCGACCTCCTTCTGGACGATCCTTTGGACACCTTGCTGCAAGAATTGGCCAGGAGCAGCGGCCTGAGGTTCCACCGATTATCCGACGCTATTATCACCGTAGAACGGCCGCAATGGAGCGTATGCGGCTACCTCCTGAACAAGGATACTTCGGAACCGCTCGCGGGCGCAACCATACAGGCGGCAGGCAAGGCCGTCATATCGGGTCCGGAAGGGTTTTTTGAGATTTCCGTACCGAACGAACAGACGATCCTGACCTTCCGCTACCTCGGATACAAAACGCTTGAGCGGGCGTTCGGCTTTTTCCCATCGGAAAACTGCAGCCGGGTCTTTATGGTCCAGGATGAATTGCTGTTGCCGGAAATCGTATTGTCCGGTTTCCTGGTGCGGGGAATTGATAAACTGGACGATGGCGCCTACAGCATCGATTTCAATGCCTTCAGCCTGCTGCCCGGGCTGGTGGAAAATGACGTCCTGCAGGCGGTACAGGCCCTCCCCGGGATCTCAAGCGCCAATGAAACGGTTTCCGACATCAACATCCGCGGCGGTACCCACGACCAGAATTTAATCCTCTGGGATGAGATCAAAATGTACCAATCAGGGCATTTTTTCGGTCTGATCTCCATGTATAACCCGCAGATCACCCAGCAGGTGGACTTGCGCAAGAACGGAACGAGGGCCGCGTATTCGGACGGCGTATCAGGTACCCTCTCCATGCGCACCGAGAACGAAGTGAACAAGCGGTTTAAGGGCAATGCCGGCCTGAACCTGATCGACGCCAGCGCATATGCGGATATCCCCCTTGGGCAATCTTCCCTCCAGGTGGCCGGCAGGAAAGCCCTCAGCCCTTTTGTTGAAACCCCGACCTATACCTCCTATTACGATCGGATCGCACAGGATACCGAACTAAGCGATCGGCCGGAAGGGAATCAGGCATCCGATATCGAGTTCGATTTCTACGACCTCTCCCTGCGATGGCTGTATGCCCCGGGAGATAAGGACCTGATCCGCCTGAATTTCCTGGCGGCTTCCAACGACGTACGGTTTACCGAACAGGCTGCCTTGAGCCCCGGGAGGGAAAGCAATCTGAGGCAAAGCAGCATTGCCGGGGGACTGCACTACCGGAGGCAATGGTCGGAGCGGTTCAGGACGACGCTCACGGCCTACAACACGGACTATATGCTGCGCGCTACCAATGCCAATATCGAACAGCAGCAGCGTTTTTTACAGGAAAACAATGTATCCGAGACGGGGATCCGTATCCAGGCCGAACATAACGTCTTGCGTACCAGCCGACTCTCGGGCGGGTACCAGTACACCGAGACCAAGGTATCCGATCTGGACGACGTGGATAACCCGGTGTTCCGGCGTTCCGAAGGGAATCTAATGCGTTCACACGCTTTGTTCTCGGAGTGGGCGCTGACTTCGCGCAACCGTTCAACGCGGTTGCAGGCGGGTGTTAGGGGAACCTTCCTGGAACAACTGGAAAGGTATCTGGCCGAACCGAGACTCAGTTTTAGCCAACAATTCCTGGAACATTTTAGCCTGGAACTGCTGGGGGAATTCAAACATCAATACACCTCGCAGATCATCAATTTCCAGAATGATTTCCTGGGCTTGGAGAAACGCCGCTGGCAGCTCTCGGACGACAATGAGATCCCGGTCCTAACCAGCAAACAGGGCTCGGCAGGCCTGGCCTATTCCAACTCGGGCTGGCTGCTGAGCGGCGAAGGTTTTTATAAGGAGGTTCGGGGGATCACCACCCAAAGCCAGGGGTTCCAGGATGCCTATCAATTTGTCGCGCAATCGGGGGAATACGATGCTTATGGGGCGGAAATACTCCTGAGAAAGCAATACAGGGAACTTTCGGCCTGGCTTAGCTATACCTACTTGCGCAGCAATTACCGATTTGAGGGATTGCCCGAATCCGAGTTCGCCAACAACCTGGAAATCCAGCACACAGTGAGCAGCGGCCTAACCTACAGCGCAAACCGGCTGCAGGTCTCTGCAGGGGTAAACTGGCATACCGGCCGACCCTATTCGCCCGCCTCCGGACAGGACCCCGACGGAAATGTGGGCTACGGCCCGGCCAACAGCGGCAGCTTGCCGGATTATTTCCGCGCAGACCTCTCCGCCCGGTATCAATGGGAGTTGGCTGGGGATACCTCCCTGCAACTCGGACTGGCCCTATGGAATCTAACGGGGAGGAAAAACACCCTCAACCGTTTTTACCGGTCTGGAACCAGCGGCGTCCCCGAACCGGTAGATCAGCTTTCACTGGGGTTCACACCCAATATGGTCCTGCGCGTCTACTTCCGGTAACGGTGTAAAACGGGCAGTGTACCTCAGCCATCCTTAAAGGAGCAAAAAATAAAAATGTCCACCTGCCGGCGGACCGCTATGGCGAACGGCCCGCACTGGCTGATGGACTAGCAGCTAATCCCACAAAGCAACTATGCTATGCCACGTCCAGTTCCCTGATTTTTTCCAGGGCTTCGGACTTGGAATTCACATCCAGTTTCAGGTAGATATTCTGGATGTGGAAATTCACTGTACTGGGGGTTACAAACAACTTCTCTGCGATGTTTTTGTAGGTAAGTCCCTGGCAGAGGAATTCGATGATCTCGTTCTCTCGCTGGGAGAAATTCTCATAGGATTTACGCCGGAATGCCGAGATCACCTGCAGGGCGATATCATTGCTGATCGCAGCTCCTTCAAAGCGAATGGAATCCAGCGCTTCTTTTAGCCTGTTGGCCGTAATGGGCTTGGTCAGATATCCCGCTGCACCGTATTTAAACGCTTTCCGGATGTATTCAAAGTCGTTTTCATCGCTGATCATCAGGATGTGGGCGTCCGAATTCCTTTTTCGGATCTCGGCAATTGCATCGATCCCGGAACCAGAAGGCAAATGGACTTCGGAGAGAACGATATCCGGCCGCAATTCCTCGTAAGCCTCCAGGGCCTCTTCAACGGACGGATAGATACCGGCGAGTTCATAATCCCGGTACGTACTAAAATAATACGGGTAGGCCTCCAGAAAGCGCATATCGCTGTCTATGACCATAACTTTAAGAGTAGTAGTTTTCATACTGTTGGGGTATTAGGGTTGTATTGGGTTTGGGTATGTATGGGTCTGTTTTTCGGGCCGGATCAGGGATGAGGATAGCCTGGTCCGCGTCACGGTGACGCGGACCTCAGGCACAGCCTGGGGATGGGATCCTATTGGAGTTCAGGGTGTAGAACTCCTGCAACGGCCCTTTTTACAGGGCGTTGTGGCGGATCGGTTCCTAAGCGTTTCGAAAATTGGCTATACCAGCGGCATCCTTATCTCCTGCTGACTTCAGCAGGCGTATCCGGATAGATCGGAGTTCTCGGATTCCGGATCGCAGCTCCTAGGTAGCTGCCATAGCATCGGGAGGTTCAGATTGCTTTCTTCAGTACCTTGTTTTGGTTTGGCAACTGGGAGCAAATCCTTTTTGCCGTGCTTTCGGGGGTAAAAGTACGTCATCATTTTTTGGGGATTTGGGTTGTAAACTGGTTGTATGGTTTAACAATGAAAAATTACGAAAACCGGGGGACCCCTCCCAGGAAATGCAGGAATTTTCGACATAATGCACAAATGGGGTGCAGTTCATCGAAATTCCGGCCCCGAACCGACCGTATGGTCTGTAAATATCAGGGTATCAAACGGATAAGAGCCACCTGCCCGGGGCGGGGCAAATGGCTCTTTTTGTAGGAAAAATCCGTGGAACCGGCGTTGCTGGTGTAGCGCCTGTTAGCTCGTCGGCGCAGGACAGTAGTTCGGGGCATGTAACCCACGCCGCACTGCGCTTCCCGGCGTGCCGGTCCCGGCACTTTCAGCAGGTCTATTCCTGGTAACTTACCTCTGCCGTGGCCTGGTTGTCATAGACTTCCATGATCCACTTCTCATCGCTGTATGAGCCGCTGAGGTCGGAATAATGGGCCAGGTCGGCCTCCCGCTTTGAATTAAAACCGGCCAGATATACATAATACAACCCGTTCTCTGTGTTATAGAATTGCCGGGCATCCAAACCTTTCTCTTTCAGTGATTTTACGAAAGCATTCAGATACTTCTTGTTCTTGTAAACATTGGCAATCAAATAATAACCAGATGATACCCCAACGATATCCGACCGGTTTTTGGCTCGTATGGGTAATTCTTTAAAATCTCGTTTGGCTATGGGTTTATAGGTTTCCGCCTCCTGGGTCTTCACCGGGGACTGTGCCGCGGCTACACCCGTCTGGATCGGTCTGTCGAAGCCCTTGGCAGGCTCGGCAGGGGTCGCTTGTTGCCGGATCTCATTCCGGATGGTGCGCACCAGGTTCTCGAATTTCTGCTCAAACAGGGCGGTGCGCGCCTCTTCGATGGAATCCTGACGGTACATGAGTTCATCCAGGATCAGCCTGTTCTCAAAGGCCAGCGATTGTTCGCTTACTACCGCGCCGGCATCCTGCTGGGCGCGGAGTTCCAGGATCTGCTCTTCGTAATTGCGGACGATATTGTCGATCTGGGCATCCTTGCTGGCATCCACAAATACTTCTCCGGTAGTGTCCTCTTCCTTAAAGGTATAGGCCAGGGATAATTCGTGGTTCCAGCCCAGGTTTGATCCGGAGTCCGACAGGTCCTTCTCCATCAGGTATCCAATGGATAGTTTTTGGTTCAGGTTGAAGCCGATCCCCATGGACATTCCGTAGGTATCGTCGTAAGTGCTCTGCAGCCAGCCCACATTGGGCAGGTCCAGCAGCAATGACCCGATGTAGCTGATGCGGTCCTGCTCGTTCTTACCAACCTGGATCAGCGGCATCAACCGGCCGTTCTCAAAGATCCCGGAGGTGGCTCCGAAAGGCTGGGTATACTGCAGGGCAGCGTGCAGGTTGCGCGTCTCGAAGCCCATGATCAGCTCATTGGTCGTTTGGTTGTATTTGATCAGGTCTTTCCCGTAAAGGGCTACATCGAACCTACCGACGCTGAGCGCCACCCCCGGCTGTACGGAGATCTTGCTCTGCTTGCTCGTCTCCTCCAGCGTGGGGTCCGTTTCCGGGGTTACGATCCGGTTGCGGGCCAGTCCCTGGCTCACATAGGTAATATTGGTACCGAAGGTGAGCTTGCTCTTATCGCTAAGGCGGACGGCGGTTGCGTAGTTGGCGTTGAATCCGAATTCCTGCATCACGCCTTCCCACTGGCCGTACACCCCAATTCCCAGGGCAGTGCGCTCATTGAGCTTATTGCTGAAACCCAGGTAGTAATTCTGAATGTTATCCTCAAAGGAAGCGTATTGGTTCCGGTGCAGGATGTTCAGATAGGACTTGTTCTCCCTTACCAGGGAAAAGGTTGGGTTGATCAGAAACCGGTTAAAGAATAACTGGTTGTGAAACGGGCTCTTTACGCTGAAATCGCCTGCGGTTTCGGTTTGTTGGCTCCGGGCCTCCTGCCCGAGGCTACAAACGGCCAGCAGAAGCAACAGGGCTGCTGGTTTCGATATGTGTTTGAAGACATTCATCGGGTTGTTTTTTTCCGGCCGCCCGCTTGGGGAGGCCGGGGTTGTCGTTGGGGGTATGGGGTGATACGTTGCGGGTTGCCCCGCACGTTTTAGTCGTCAAACATGGTTTGCGTATAGGAGGTCTCCGGTTGTACGGCAAGGATCTCCATAAAGTCGTAGCGGTTGTCCGCAAGGCTGCTGCGCTCTTCGTCGTAATAGGAGAACACAAGTTCCTGTACGTCCCGTCTGGGGGCGCCGCGGTTGGACATGACGTGCGCCATGCCTTTCTCGCTTTGCAGGTTCAAGGCAAATTCGTCTCCCCTGCTGTTAAACGGGCTGCCGATATTTACGGCCAGGCCTACATTGCGCTTGCTTACCCGGGCCGCGTACAGATCCAGGCCGCCAAAGCCATCCCGTCCGTCCGAAGCGAAGAAGAGGATATCCCCTCCAACAAGGCTCGGATAGAGCTCGTCTTTTTTGGAGTTCACCTTTTCGCCCATGTTGCGGGCCTGTCCCAGGCTGCCGTCGCGGGATACTTCCGCCACATAGATGTCGTACTTGCCGTAGCTTCCGGGCATATCGGAGGCAAAATAAAGGCGGGAACCGTCGGAGGAGATAGCCGGGTGCATGGCCGAGGCGTATTTAGGGGCCACGTCCACCTCGCGGATCTTCTTCCATTCGCCGTCGATGCGTTCGGCCTTAAAGATCTTGTGTACAATCTGATTCTTAGAGAACAGTCCGTACAGCGGCTTTACTTCCACGGCCTTGCTGAAATAGGCGGTACGCCCGTCGGCGGTCACGGCTACCGGAGGGGTATAGGCAAATTGCCTAGCCGCCTTTCCGGGTTGCAGTTGAGCCAGTTCCGCTTCCGAGTAAGCCCGTAGGGCGTCGAGGCCTTCGGTTGCAGCATCTGGGCCGGACCGACCGAAGTCGGGCATATCGTAATTCTCCGCCAGAGATCGCGTCAGTTCCACTGCAAAGGAGCTGCGCTCGATCTGATAGTCTTGTTTGATCTTGGAGAACCAGTCGCGCTGGGCAACTACCTCCGCATTGTTTACAATCCCCGCCTTATGCAGGGCGTATTGATAGCGTTCCTGATAGCTGGCCGGGACGGCATCCCTACCTGCCAGGTCCATTAACTTCTGATACCAAAAGGCAGCAGTCTCATACTTCTCGGACAGGAAATTGGCATTCCCGAGGTCTTCATAGATCTCGCGGTCTGTATATCCCATCTTTACCAGCTGCAGGTAATTGTCGATGCGCTTGTCCGCTTCCAGGCGGGCCGCCAACTCGGAATCGTTCAATCTCGGCTGCTGTGCAGACAGGTTTAGTGCACTTATCATCAGCAGGCATCCGAAGATCTTTTTCATCAGGTTAAGCTTTTTCATAACACACAGATTTGGGGTTTGGTGAGGTCAAAGTTGAACAGGATCGCCTGGGAAACGTTATTAATTTTTCACAGGATTGGGCTGAAAAACGGCCGGATTTTGTTAAAAATTGGGGGAATCCCTATGTGATTTTCACAGTTTCGGGCAAAAGAGCCAATCCAACGTCCAATGGTATCCATTCATCCGACGATCTGATAAATGACTTCAAAATGCATGCGCTTTACCGATAAAAAGCGCACTTAAACGGGTCGGAAACAGGATCCGGGACTATAGTGCTAGTACCTAAACACCTAATTATGCGAAATTTTCGGCCTGTACGGACTCATTCCGTATCTTGATTAGTAGAAATCCCTGGGGATGAAACGAATACTCCTCGCATTAACGTTTTGTGCATCGGTCCTTGCATTCCCGCAGTCCAGGGCAGACAGCCTTCTGAGGGAGCTGCCAGGGATGAGCAAGGACAGTTCCCGGGTACAGGCCCTGATCGATCTCAGCTGGATCTATTACAGGAATGATTTGAATTCCGGCCTGGACTACGCTACACGGGCCGTTGCCTTGGCCTCGGAACTCGACCTTTCCGAAAAACAGGCCGCAGCGTATCGCATCCGAAGCTTTTGCCTTTCCGGATTGGGACGCCACGAAGAAGCGGATTCCGCCATGATCCGGGCGCTCCACACCTATGAGCAGGAAGGGAATTTGCGGATGATCGCAAACAGTTACGCGGAATTGGGATGGCTCAAACGCTTGCTGGGGCAACCTGAGGCTGCAGTGCAGTATTTTCTTCAAGCAGTGGACCTGGCCCACGACCTGGGCGACAAGAATACGGAGGCTCAGGCTTACAACTATATGGCCGGGCTCTACAAGGACCAGGAACAATACGACAAGGCCGCGGAGAATTACAACAAGGCCCTGGCCCTGGTACGGGAAATCAATATGCGGCCGGGCATCTCGGCCTGCCTGACCAACCTGGCCTCGGTCTACCTGGCGTCCGGACAATACGACAAAGCACTGGAGCTAAACGAGGAGGCTCTGGCCATGAAGCGTGAAGACGGAGACCGGCTGGGAGCCGGCAGGGTCCTAAACAATATGGGGATCGCCTACAATGAACAGCAGCGATATTCAGAGGCTGAGGCTGTCTTTGACGAAGCCATGGAGCTGGCGAAGGAGGTAGGCGACCGGATCCTCATCTCTACGGTTACCAACGGCTATGCAGAAGCGGCATTCGGACGAAAGGACTATGAAAAGGCCATTGCCCTTTCCGAGTCCCTGCTGCCCGGGTTGGATCCCAAGGCAGACCTGAAGCTGGCGCGAAATTTGCACCGCCGCCTCTTCCGCTCTTACGGCGCCCTGGGCAGATACCGCGATGCCTACGGCAGCGCCCTGGAATGGGAAGCTGCAGCGGACAGCCTCTACAACGAAAACATACTGGCGACCACAAACGAGCTGGAGGCCAAATATCAAAATCAACAAAAAAGCCGGGAGATCGCATTGCTCGCCTCGGAAAAGGACCTGCAGGAACTGCAGCTCACCAAGCGGGAAAACGAGCGGAACGGCATCATTGCCATCTCGTTGCTGGCGGTCCTCCTGGCCGGGGTAGTCTTTAACCAGTATCGGATCAAGCAGCGGACCAACCGGGAACTGATGGAGGTGGACCGTCTGAAATCAAACTTTTTTGCCAATGTTTCCCATGAATTCCGCACCCCCCTTACCCTGATCAAAGGCCCCATCGAACAATTGGAACAGAACCCGGGAGAGACCCTGGGCCGCGAAGACCTGAAGATGATCCGGCGGAATATCAACCGCGTCCTGGGGCTGGTGAATCAGCTCCTGGACCTATCCCGGATTGACCGCGGGAAGATGCAGCTGGCTCCCACCGAAGGGGATGTATTCAAATGCCTGCGCGCTGCGGCCTTTTCCTTCAACTCGCACGCCGCGCAGCGCGGCATGGAATACAAGGTAGATATCCCCCAGGAACAATTATGGGCCGCCTTTGACCGGGATAAATTGGAGAAGGTGGTATACAACCTGTTGAGCAATGCCTTTAAATTCAGCGATGACGGGGAGACCGTATCCTTTAGGGCTGCATTCAAAGGGGATGAACTAACCCTGGAGGTGGGTGATAGCGGCAAGGGTATCGCCCAGGAACACCTGCCGTTCATCTTCGACCGCTTCTATCAGGCGGATGGCGGCCCCACCCGCGCTCAGGAGGGGTCCGGGATCGGGCTCTCCCTATCCCGCAACCTGGTGGAACTCATGGACGGGACCATTACCGTGAGCAGCGAACTCCATAAAGGCACTTATTTTACCGTGCAGCTGCCGTTGCAGCGCATTCGGACGCGTCAAAAAGCAGCGGCTGTCAGGGATCCGGCCCCTGAAAAGCCGGCTAGCCGTCCCGAAACCTTTAAGTTCCCGGTAACCGATGCGCGCAAACTCCCTGAAGTACTGCTGGTAGAAGACAATGACGATATGCGGCATTTTATCCGCCAGCGTTTGCAGGAAGGCTATCGGGTGGCTGAGGCGCGCAACGGCGAGGAAGGCCTGAAGCTCGCCCGGAAGGACATCCCGGACCTGATCATTTCGGACCTCATGATGCCGCGGATGGACGGCGTGGAATTCTGTAAACAGTTGCGCAGCCATGTAGAGACATGTCACATTCCCCTGATCATGCTCACCGCCCGCGCGGGGGCCGAAAATCGCATAGAAGGGCTGGAAACCGGAGCGGATGACTACCTTACAAAACCCTTCGACGCCCGGGAACTGCTGGTCCGGGTTCGCAACCTGATCGATCAGCGTGCCATGCTGAAAGAGCGATTTACAAAGGGGCAAACAAGCTTGCGCCCCGACCGGAAGCCCACGGCCACCCTCGACGATCAGTTCCTCCAGCAGCTCTCAGAGCTATTCCAAAAAAACTATGCAGACGCCCAATTCGGCCAGTCGGCCATGCAACAGGCCCTGGCCATGAGCAAGACCCAATTGCACCGCAAGATCAAGGCGCTCACCGGGGAAACTCCCGGCGAACTCCTGAGGAATTACCGCCTGCGGGCAGCTGCAGACCTCCTGGCGCAAGAAGCGGACACCGTCACCCAGATCGCCTACCGGGTAGGTTTTAACAACCTCAGTTATTTTGCCAAATGCTTCAAGGAGGTCTATGGCACCTCCCCTTCCACTTACGCCGGCTAAACCCTAAACCCCTCACAAAGAGCCGCTGCGGCACCCTGCTGTTAGCTTTTGGCACTTCCCTGTCAGCAAAGTCCGGAGCCATCTTCTAGTTTTGAATCGTATCAAAGTTCCCCGGTCAACTTTAATCGGAATACTTAAAACCACATGATTATGAAACGCATTACCTTATTACTTGCAGCGCTTGTGTTCGGCCTGGGGAGCCTTACGGCCCAGGACCTGGATTTTGGCGTAAAGGCCGGCTTGAACATCGCCGACCTGACCGGAGACTTTGAAAACGGAGGCAAGGCCCGAACTTCCCTGCATCTGGGCGGAGTGGCCGAACTCTCGCTCTCCGAGCAATTCTCCGTGCAGGCGGAACTGCTTTACTCCGCCCAGGGCGCCATCGACGAAGACGACACGGATGAAAAATGGCGGGTGGACTATTTATCACTACCCGTACTGGCTAAGTACTACGTAACGGAAGGCCTTAGCCTGGAGGCCGGACCGCAACTGGGATTCCTGTTAAAGGCCGAAGTTGAAGATAATGGGGAAACCACCGATTTCAAGGATATTACCAAAGGAACCGATCTGGGGCTGGCGCTTGGCCTGGGCTATAAACTTAGCAGCGGGCTGCATTTTGGGGCGCGGTACTTCTTTGGCAGCGATATCAACGACCAGGACACCAGCGACATTAAGGTTACCAATAGCGTCATCCAGCTTTCCGTCGGCTATTTCTTTTAAGAGTCAATCCTTTTGAATCATAAGAGATGAGATCAACTTTAGTTGCTATAGTAATTTGCATAAGTCTCCTGACCGGTTGCTCTTCGGACAGTTCGGAGGATGCAGCCGAATTGGGCGGGCCCTCCTTCAGTTTTCAAATTGACGAAGGAGGGGGTTCCCGGACATTTTCAGGTACCGGCTGCGTCTTCAATTCCAACTTCACCGACGTGAAGGACGCGGAAGGGAATGACACGGTCCTCAATACCGTGCTCGTAGTAGCTCAGGACCCGGCCACCGGTGAAACGATAACGTTCGCCATCACCAAGGAAGGTGACGTTAAGAGCGGTACCCACCAGATTGGAACGGATATATTTTCCTTTTACAATGCGTTCTTCAACTACGCCAAGAATGTGAAAATGAACGCGGTTGACTACCAATCAGACAGCGGCTCCATAACGCTTTCAACGGTGAGCAGCGGCTCCGTAGCCGGGACGGTTAGTATCCAGGCCTCCGGGGCCGATGGCGCTGCCAGCATTTCCGGATCCTTTTCAGCAGTAGCCCCATAGTGGTGGATACGAATACATAGAAAAAGCCCCGGCATGGCCGGGGTTTACCTTTTAGGGGCCGGCCTGATTCAGATCATGGCGCAGCAAGGTGTTAATGCCTTCCTTTACCCTAAAAATGAAACGTCCGTTTTACCTCCGATGGGGTTTGTTGCTGGCCGGCATCCTGGCCATGAGCCTCTCCTCCTGTGGTCCGGTGATCGTAACCTCGCGGCCGGGGCCACCGCCACCCCCCTGGTTTTATCCCAATCGCCTGGAGGTTGTTCGTTATGTCTACTTTCCGGAACTCAGCGTCTACTTTGACTTGCGAACACACGTCTACCTCTATCGGGAAGGCAATGTTTGGGTACGCAGACCGCAATTACCGCCCAGGTATCGCAATTACGACCTTAACCGCCAACGCTATGAGCGGATCCGCGGGTACCAGGAAGACAATATTGCACCATACCACCGGGAGAACAGCGGGCGGAGCAACCGCAGCCGGAACTCTCCACGCGATCAGCAATGAGACCCCCGGCCCTTCACCTGCAACGGAGTCGTTTGCTGGCGCTGGCCTTTGCCGTGTTGCTCACACCCATGTCGAATACACTGGCACAAGGAGCCGGTCACCTATTTTCAAAGGATCCCGTAACGGTACGGATCCACAATCCGGTTCCGGTTGAGGGGTATTTCCATTTCATGGATTCGCTGGTGAGGCGGTATGACTCCCTCACCGCCTACCCCCTCTCGGAACACATGCTGGTCCGGGCCAACCCGTGGATCCTGGATACGCTTGCCCATACCGATTATTACTACCAAATGGCCCGGGATTCCTTTGTTTACGACCAGCGGAAGATGACGGCGCTTCCCCGGAACGGTCTCATCACCATCCCGGACAGCGCAACAGCCTTTCGGATATTGGATGCTATGGGAGCAACGCACCTGGACGTGAATATCCCGGAATTTGCCCTGCGCATCCTTCAGGACAGCTCGGAACTGTTCCGAATTCCGATCCGGGTGGGGCAGAACCGGAAACGTTTTCTGGAAATGAGCGGTGCGGTAACGGACCTGCGTACCCGAACGGGAACGGGAACCATCATACGCCACGAAAAAAATCCGGCCTTCTTCAATCCGGTGGACGGCAAACGTTTCTACACCACCAAACGGGATGACGGCAAGCGGACGCTCATGCCGCTGATCCCGTGGATCGAAACCGAGATCGATGGCCGGCGCAACGGACAACTGATCCACCCCACCACCAATCCCGAAACGCTTGGAAAGGCATATTCCAACGGATGTATCGGCACGGGGGAAGCGGATGCCTGGAGGGTGTACTATTATGCGCCTATCGGGACGCCCATCCGGATCCGCTATGACCTGTATCCGTCACGGAGTTCTGGCTCCCCACCGCCTTTAATGGATATCTACGGATATCTGCAGGGCCGTTCGCCAGATGGTTA
>JBNKHB010000011.1:0-21534 GCA_050290125.1 Robiginitalea sp. | reverse complement strand
TGTCTTTGCGGTGGTGGCCGCCACCTTTGTACACACCTATTTCATTCAACCCTACGTAATCCCAACCGGCTCCCTGGAGCGCACCCTCCGCGTTGGGGACCTGCTTTTCGTTAGCAAGGTCCACTATGGGGCGCGTGTTCCAATGACCACAGTGGCCGCACCCATGGTGCACGACACCCTGCCGGGCCTGGGCATCCGCTCCTACCTCAAAAAACCCCAATTGCCCTATATGCGCATCCCGGGATTTGAGCGCGTAGAAAAGAACGATTTGGTGGTCTTCAGCTGGCCGGCCGATACGGTGCGGCAATTTTTCCGGGCCGAAGAAGGGGTGGATAAGCCCATCGACAAGAAATCGAATTATGTGAAGCGCTGCGTGGGCACGCCCGGGGATTCCCTTCAGGTGATCGACGGCTACGTATACGTCAACGGCTCGCAATTGCAGCTTTCGGACCGCGCCCGCCCCATGTACGATTACACCGTGTATTCCCAGAAAGGGGTCTCCACGAGGTGGCTGCGGGATGTGGGGGCCGACGAGTTCCTGCGCATCTACGTCTGCCAACCGCTCAATTCGGCCCAACAGCAGTTGCTTTCGCCCTATGTCAGGCAATTCCAGCCTCAAAACGGGCAAACCGTATTGTATACCCCGGCGGAGGGCCTGCCACTGGATGCCGTAAGGGCGGCCGGGATCAGCCAGATCCGCGAAGTCTCTTCACGGGAGCGCATCGTGGCCCTCACCGATCAGATGGTCCGGGAACTCCAGGCGGTCTCCGGGGTGGACTCGGTGGTCCGTATGGTAGAACCCTCAGGAACGGCCGGCATCAATATCTTTCCGCAGGATTCGCGCTACCCCTGGAACAACGACAATTTCGGCCCCATCTATATCCCGGGCAAGGGGGACCAGGTGGCCCTCACCCCCGCAAGCCTCCCCTTTTACAAAAAGATCATCCGTGACTATGAGGGCAACCAGGTTAGCGTCTCCGGAAACCAGGTGCTGCTCAACGGGCAGCCGGCGGACAGCTATACCTTTAAGCAGGACTACTACTGGATGATGGGCGACAACCGCGACCATTCGGAAGACAGCCGGGCCTGGGGATATGTACCGGCCAACCACATCGTGGGCAAGCCCGTTTTTATCTGGATGAGCTTCGACAACTTCAATCAGGGCATGGCCAAGTGGCGCCCCAGATGGGACCGTATCTTCACCACGGTAGGTGGTTCCGGCGATCCCCGGTCCTATTTCCAGATCTTCCTGATTGTCCTGGCGGTTTACCTGATCGGCGACTTCATCTGGCGCCGCCGCAAAAAGAAACAGCAGGGGTAGACTGCGTATGGAAACCCTGTTGCACCCGGCGTATTTTCCAGGCAGTTTGACCATGGCCTGCCTGCTCCGGCGGGAGGTGGTGTGGGAAGCCTGGGACAACTATCAAAAACAGACTTTCCGGAATCGCTGCTATATCTGCACGGACCGCGGACGGCTTACCCTTACGGTTCCCATCCGGCATGTTGGCGGAATTACCGGCCGGCAACTCTTCCGCGACGTCCGGATCGACAATTCGTACAACTGGCAGCGCCAGCATTGGCGGGCGTTGGAAACCGCGTACCGCTCCGCCCCGTTCTTCGAATACTATGAATCCGAGCTGCTACCTGTTTTCAACACGCGTTACGACTCGTTGCTGGAACTGGACCTGGCTACCGTCAGCAGCATGGCCTCCCTGCTATCGCTTCAGGTCCCAGATCGGACATCCAGCAAATACGAAACCAATCCGCCTGCGGGCAGCGATGCCCGTATGCTGATAAAGGCCAAGACGCCGCCCCCGGTTGCACTGCCCCCCTACCACCAGGTATTTGAGGACCGTCACGGTTTTATCCCCAACCTCAGCGTATTGGACCTGCTGTTTAACGAAGGCCCCGCGGCCGGCGAATACCTGCAGGGCCTGGAACTTCCCGCCGGTGTTTAGGGAGATCGTCCATTACGGGATTCACTTTGGTCTGCCGGTTTTGCTGGCCTTCGGCTGGTTTACTGGTCGCAGCTGGAAAGTGCTCTGGTTGCTATGGGCGGGTATTCTTATCGACCTGGACCATTTGGCGGCCAACCCGGTCTTTGACCCCAACCGCTGCAGCATTGGTTTCCACCCGCTGCACAGCTGGCCGGCCATTGCGCTGTATCTGATCTTGCTGGCCTATCCGCGCACCCGGCTCGTCGGCCTGGCGCTCTGCATCCACATCCTTGCGGACGCTGCAGATTGCTTATTCCTTTTTTGGGATCCCTAAG
The DNA here is from genome assembly GCA_050290125.1 of Robiginitalea sp. Taxonomy (GTDB): domain Bacteria; phylum Bacteroidota; class Bacteroidia; order Flavobacteriales; family Flavobacteriaceae; genus Robiginitalea. The sequence continues at coordinate 19,262 of JBNKHB010000011.1, read as the reverse complement.
GTAGCCATCACCGGCAGGTGATCCGAATAGGGAATCGCGAAGGTGCGGTGCTCCAGCACCTGAAATTCCGGATGTGCCAGTATAAAGTCTATTCTAAAGGGCAGCGGGCCGATCGCAAAGGTAGATCCTGTCCCCGTACCCGCTTCCCTGTAACTGTCCGTTAGGCCGCCCTTCACCAACCGGTAGGTGTGGGTATAGGAAGTGGCGTTCAGGTCCCCGCAAACAATAACCGGATACGGACTCTGCTGCTGATGCTCGGCAATCATCCGGGCCTGCGAAAGATGTTTGCGGGACACTTCGGAAATCCGGCCCAGCAGGGACCGATCCACGCGCTTCAGCAACCATCTCGACGGACGGATCCGAAAAGACTCCAGGTGTACGTTGTAGACCCGAACGGTATCCGTTCCAATGGCGATATCCGCATACATGGCACCATTGGCGCTGTTTGTAAACCCAATCGTATCGGTGGCGACAATCGGAAAAACTGAAAAAATGCCTTGACGAACCTTGCCCCCCCTACCCGGAGAGGACACCGCAAAAGGATAACCTTCCAATGCGCGAAGGGTGGTCCTGGACAGTTCCTGGATGCAGATGATATCGGCCGAAACCCCCTGAACAAAATCGGGCACTGCCCGCTCGGGAAATCCGAAATACCGGGCAGATTCGGGATTAAAATCCCTGGTGTTATAAGCAAGCACGCGCAATCCGTCCGGGGCAACAGATGAGGTTGGTTCACCCGAACGATAGGGGAAGCCGAATGCGGCCAGGGCCCATAGAACCGCAAGGAACGGCAGCACGGCCAACCGTTTTCTGAGGAGGAGCCACAGGAGCAGTAAAATGGCATTCAAAACCAGCATTGCCGGCGCCAGGATGCAGAAGGTATCGAGTATGGGGAAAGGGGTACCCCAGAGGGACACGCCGCACATCACGGCCATGCACAATGCGGCCAGCCAGGTGACGGCGCGGAGCAAGAAACGACCGAATTGCCGGAGCTTCCCCATGCTGTCAGTCCTCCTTCCCCGCCTTAAAAAGGAAGTCCTTTTCCGCCTGGGTCAGGCTTTCATAGCCCGACTTGCTGATCTTGTCCAGGATGGTATCGATTTTTCGTTGCCGGGTTTCCTTGTCATAATCGACGGATGAAGCAGCCTTTTTAGCTTGTTTTCGGTAAACGGTTTTCATAGGGGCCTTGCGCGGTTTCTTCTCAAAGAGTCCGCCCAGCCAATCCAGCATTCGGGAAAAACCCGCTCCCAGGTCCCTGCCTTGCAGCGCGGCCCGCGCATATAAATAACCCAGCAACGCCCCGCCTAAATGGGCGATCCGTCCCCCGGGATTGTCGCCCGCAGGGATCATCACCAGGTCCAGCACCACAAAAAACGCCCCGATATACCAGAGTTTCAGGTTAAAGAAAAACACGCGTACTTCCTGGTTGGGCAGGTAGGTACAGATATAGATAAGCACCGCCATTACCCCTGCCGACGCTCCGATGAGTGGCGCCTGGCTCTGAGCAAATACGGGAAAGAGGTTATAGGTTAACAGGAAGAACACCCCCCCGAGGATCACCCCCAGGAAATAAACGTTCACAAAACGCCTGGGCCCATATATGTTCATGAAGATGCGACCTACATAAAACAGGAGCAGCATGTTGAAGAAAAGATGCCAGAGCCCGCCGTGCAGGAACGAATAGGTGACAATGGACCAGGGCTGCGAGAGGAAGGTCATCAGGTCCCTGGGGAGCTCGAACCACTGCTCCAAAAACCGGGGCGATACGTCCATCAGGAAGGCGGTCAGCCGGAAAACGATAAACACCAGCACGTTTAGCGCGATCAGCTTCTCCGCAATGCTCAGGCGAGCATATTGGTATCTTAGGTTCCCTCCCTGCATCAGCGATCCCAGCGGTTTTGGTTAAACTGGTTCTTCTTCCAGTACCACATCATCAGGAAACCGAAGATCGCCCCGCCTACGTGGGCGAAATGGGCGATACCCGATCCGAAGATGGAATAGCCGGTTACCCCGGAGAACAGGTCCAGGGCGATCAGGGCCGGGATAAAGAATTTGGCCTTGATGGGTACGGGCAGGAAAATGAGGAACAATTCGCTGTTGGGGAAGGACATCCCAAAAGCTACCAGGATCCCGTAGATGGCTCCTGAGGCACCCACCGCAGGCGTAAAATAAGACTCCAGCATCTTGTCCACCAGGTTCCCGGGCGCTATTTGAGCCCAGTTCTGATCGTACTTGCCCTGGGCCAGCAGTTCCAGGACTTCCTGCTGCGGCCGGCCTGCAGCCGCCAGGGCTTCCAGCCCCTGGTGCACATGGTAATAATTAACCCCTGAATGGATCAATGCGGCACCCAGGCCGGCTGAAAAATAGAAGAACAGGAATTTCTTAGTGCCCCACATCCGTTCCAGGGGTGACCCAAAGGCCCAAAGCGCATACATGTTGAACAGGATATGGGCAAACCCGCCGTGCATGAACATGTGCGATAGAACCTGCCAGTACGAAAAATTCGGATTCTGGGGGTACCATAGGGAAAACCACTGGTAGAATTGCTCCCCGTAGAGGGATGTTGCAATAAAGAAAAGGATATTGACGATCAACAAATGCTTGATCCCGTCGGTAAGTCTTCCCATTTAATTCAATTTTTTCTCCAGCTCCGCCAGCGTAAGCGTATGGTGTATTGGTTTATTGAACGGGCTTAAGGCCGATTCCTTACATCCGAACAGATCGTTTACCAGGCCCAGCTGCGATGCTGGCTCCAGGGGCGTACCGGGTTTGACCGCAAGTGATTTGCAAAGCGCCTTGGCAATCCGGTCTCCCTGGGATAGGTGCGCCTGCCCCTCATGGCGTTGCCACTCGGCAATGAGGCCGTCCAAAACCCCGGAGGCATCCTTTTCAGGAACCAGACTGGGCAAACCGGTGACCGCTATTTCGCTTCCCTCCGGTTCCCCGAACTGAAATCCGATGCCCAGAAGGGATTCCCGCATTTCTCCGAAAACCTGCATATGCCCCGGACTCAATTCCAGCTTGAGCGGAAAGAGCAACGTTTGGGATGCCGGTTTTTTCCGGGTGATGTTCCGAAGCAATTGTTCGTACAGCACGCGCTGGTGTGCCCGGTTCTGGTCGATCAGGAGCAAACCGGACTTGATCCGCGTGAGCAGGTACTTCCGGCCTAACTGGAATACGCCGGCCTGGGCGCTATCCGTTGCCGTATCTTCAGAAAACAGGGATTCCGGCCCGGCTTCCGACTCGATTACCCAATTGGCCGTTTCGGGTTCCTGCGCGGCGTCCAGGCCCTCGTACAGCGCTTCCCAGGCCCGGGGCTGCTCGCGCCTGACCGCATACTTGCCGGATGCGGATGCCGAAGCGGTAAACGGATTGAAATTGCGGTCCACGCTTACATGCGGTGCGGAGGCCTCGCGATCCTTATAGGCATACGGGGTATCCAGGTTCGGGTCTTTCTCAAAATCCAGTTCGGGTACGACATTGAACTGGCCCAGGCTATGTTTGATGGCCGAGCGCAGGATGGCATACAGGCTCTGTTCATCCTCGAATTTCACCTCGGTCTTGGTAGGGTGGATATTGATGTCGATAGACTGCGGCGGTACCTGCAGATACAGGAAGTAACCCGGATAGGTGTCAGCTTTTAAAAGGCCTTCGAATGCCGTCATCACTGCATGGTGCAGGTACGGGCTTTTGATGTACCGGTCGTTGACGAAGAAATACTGATCCCCCCGGCTTTTCTTGGCGAATTCAGGCTTGCATACAAACCCTCCGATGGCGGCCATCTGCGTAGCTTCCTCCACAGGGACCAGCCGTGTGTTGACGCGGTTGCCCATCATGTGGACGATCCGCTGGCGCAGGTTGGAGGCCGGCAGCTGGTGTACCTCGTTCCCATTGTGCTGCATGCGGAAACTCACCCCGGGGTGGGCCAGGGCAACCCGCTGGAATTCCTCCAGCACATGGCGGAATTCCACCTGTGCCGATTTCAGGAAGTTCCTGCGGGCAGGGATATTGAAAAACAGATTTTTAACACTGACGCTCGTGCCAACGGGCGCAACCGCCTCTTCCTCCGACTGTACCTGGTCCCCGGCCATACGGATCCGCGTGGCCAACTCCGAACCGGCCGTCCTCGTGGTAAGTTCCACCTGGGCGATTGCCGCGATGGAGGCCAGCGCTTCGCCTCTGAATCCTTTGGTGTGAAGGTCAAACAAGTCCTGCGCTTTACTGATCTTGGAAGTTGCGTGCCGGCGGAAACACAGCCGGGCGTCGCCCGGGCCCATCCCGCATCCGTCGTCTATGACCTGGACCAGGGTCTTCCCGCCTTCCTTGGCGATCAGCTGGATGTTGGCCGCTCCCGCATCAATGGCATTCTCCAGCAGTTCCTTGACCACGGAAGCCGGGCGCTGCACGACCTCCCCGGCCGCGATCTGGTTTGCCACATGATCCGGCAATACATGAATACGATCCGCCATTAGTCGGGGAAAAAGATGGATAAATCAAAGTCGAAGATATAGAGAACGATCAGGATTAGCACGGCCAGGATGATCAAAAAGCGAATCTTGAGTTGGCTGTCGCCCTCCTGCTTCATATCGCTCATGGCGCGGCTCCAGCGGGATTTTATCCCTCCCGGCGCATCGGCCGTGGTCCGGAACCGGTCGAGTTTGTGCTCGATCTTGAACGGGTTCCCCTCTCCTTTGCCGTCATAGTACCTGGGCCTGTAGCCGTATTTTTTGTTCTTCTTAAGATTGGAAAATCGTCCCATAACCTCGTCTTCCAAAAGTACTGAAAAACGAACAGCCGGCCGAGGCGGCGCTCCCAAAAATTGTTAACAGGAGGCTCTGTTATTCCGGGGTATAACGGCAGGGATACGGGCTAGAGCGCAGCCATCCGGATGGCCGCGATCGCAGCCTCCGTTCCCTTATTGCCGTGACGGCCGCCGCTGCGATCCCGCGCCTGATGGATGGTGTCGTCGGTAAGGACGCAGAAGATCACGGGGACGTCGGTTTGCAGGTTCAGGTCCTTGATCCCCATGGCAGTGGCATGGCAGACAAAATCGAAATGGGAAGTCTCGCCACGGATCACGCTGCCGATGGCCACTACGGCGTCCGGCTTTTCACGCTGGATCATCCGTTTACAGCCGAAGCTCAGTTCAAAGCTCCCCGGTACATCCCAGCGAAGGATACGGCTTTCGTCAAGGCCGCAATCCAATAACGCCTCATAGGCTCCCTGATACAGGGCCTCGGTTATTTCGTGATTCCATTGGGAAACCACCAGGCCGATGCGCATACGGGAGGTATCCGGCAGGCTGCCCTTATCATAGGCGGAAAGGTCCTTTCCGGAGGTAGCCATCAGCTGCCTTTTTTGGCCATCCCGATAAAGGCTTCCACCCCGGTGGCCTGGATGGATTGGGGAAATTCGTCCGCAATGCGTTGGAAGTACGTCAGCGCTTCGCCGTATTGCTGGGTTTCCAGAGCGGCCACACCCGCCTTTTGCAGATAGAGCGGGGTGGTAAAGTCGTTGGTGTCCGATTTCAGGGCCTGCTGGTAATACCCCAGGGCATCCCCGGCCTGGCCGAGCTCCATAAAGGCATCCCCGATGGCGCCCAGGCTTACGGCACCCAGGATGGCGTCGTCCGCCTTAAAATCTTCCAGATATGCAATGGCATTGTCGTACTGGTTCAGCTGCAGATAGGAAACCCCCGCCGCGTAGTGAGCGAGGTTGGCCGCCTTGGTCCCCGAGTACTCGTCGATGATATCCAGCAGGCCGTACTTGCCTTCCGCCCCGTCCAGAGCGAGGGAATACAGGGAATCCGCCTGGATTTCACTCTGCTGGGCCTGACGGAAATACTGCATCGAGTAGAACAATTCGTTGCTGGCCGCCTCTTCCCTGGGCAGCTGAATAAACTGCTGGTACCCCAGGTACCCGAGCACTGCAACTGCGATCACACCGATAACACCCAGGATATAGCTCTGATTCCGGGCTACCCATTGTTCGGTCTTGGAGGCCCCGGTATCGAGCGTGGAGAAAACCTCGGCGGTGGCGCTGTCATGCACTTGCTGTTGTGCTTCCTCCGCTTTGTTTTTAGGTTTGTATCCGCGCTTCTTGTATGTCGCCATCTCTTTGATTATTGGTCGCGCAAAAATAAAGGTTTTCCGGCAAACCGAAAGGCTTATTATTCGTTATTTTTAGATAATTTGCAGGCCGCCCGCCGTCCCGGAATCCACTATAGAACGCATGCATTTAAACCGACTTTCACTGTTGAATTACAAGAATTTCCAATCGGAGGAATTCGCATTCGACACCAAGATCAACTGCCTGGTGGGACCCAACGGAGTGGGCAAGACCAATGTGCTGGACGCCATTTACCACCTTGCCTTCGGCAAAAGTTATTTTAACCCGGTCATTACCCAGAACATCCGCCACGGGGAAGAATTTTTCGTCATTGAGGGCGGCTTTGAAAAGGAGGGCCGCGAGGAGTTGATCGTCTGCAGTTTTAAAAAGGGGGCCAAAAAAGTGCTGAAACGGAACGGGAAGGTCTACGACCGGATCTCCGAACATATCGGGACCGTTCCGCTGGTGATCGTCTCCCCGGCCGACCGCGACCTCATCGTGGAGGGCAGCGAAACCCGCAGGAAATTCATGGACGGGGTGATCGCGCAATCGGACGCCTCCTACCTGCGCGACGTGCTGGATTATCAGCGGGTGCTGTCGCAACGCAATGCACTGCTAAAATACTTTGCGGCCAATCATCTCTTTGAGCCCGATACCCTGGCCGTGTACAACCTGCAACTGGCCGCCCTGGGGCAGCGCATTTATGAAAAGCGCAGCGAATTTATGGAGGCCTTCCGACCGGTTTTCCGGGAACAGTACCGGGCCATCTCGGGGACGGAGGAGAATGTGGACTTACGCTATGACAGCCACCTGCAGCAAGGGGATCCGGAGCAACTGCTGCGCAACAGCCTGGAGAAGGACCGGCTGTTGCAATACACCACCAAGGGCGTGCACAAAGACGACCTGAAGATGCTGATCGACGAGCACCCCATCAAGAAATTCGGGAGCCAGGGACAGCAGAAATCCTTCCTGATCGCCCTTAAATTTGCCCAATTCCAGCTCCTGAAATCCCGTCTGGGAGGCACCCCTTTGCTCCTGCTGGACGACGTCTTCGACAAACTGGACGCTTCGCGAGTGTCACGGATCGTTGGCCTGGTGGACCAGGACCAGTTCGGGCAGATCTTTATCAGTGATACGCATGCGGAGCGCACGGAAGAAATCGTTAAGGAAACCCATCAGAGTTATGCGTTACTCGAGTTATAGGGCCGGCTTCTTCCTGGCCGTGCCGATCCTGTTAACGGTGATGGCCTGCCGTGGCATTACGGAAGCAGACCTGAGCCATTTGTCCGGCTACTGGGAAATCCGCGAAGCCGTTGCCGCGGACGGAAGTAGCCGCACCTATGGGGCGGCACCGGCGGTGGACTATTATCAGCTGGAAAACCTCAAAGGCTATCGCAAGAAAGTGCAGCCCCAGGCAGATGGGAGCTTCCTTGCCTCGGACGATGCCCTCCCCGTGGAAATCGCCAGTCGCGACGGAAAATTCTATCTTCGTTTCGGATCGGGCGCAGATCGCTGGGAGGAAGAACTGCTGCAATTAACTGCCAATGAATTGCAGACCAGGAATCCGGAAGGCATCCGCTATACTTATACACGCTATGAACCCTTAAACCTGGCAACGGATGGCACGAAACGATGAACATCAATCCCTGAGCGACGCGTTGAAGTCCTTCCTTCAGAGCAATAAGTTGCAGAAAGGCATCGACCAGGTGAACATCGCGGATGCCTGGAACGAAGTACTGGGCCCCGGGGTATCCGGCTATACCCGTGCGGTCCGCTTAAGCGGCGGCACCCTGTATGTTTCGCTAAGCTCTTCGGTACTCCGCGAAGAACTGAGCCTGGGTACCTCCAAGATCATCTCCTTGTTGAATGAGCACATGGGGCGGGAGGTTGTGGAAAAACTCGTCCTCAAATAAGTGCGGTCAAAAAAAATCCCGGTGGAAAACCACCGAGCTATAACTTAATCAGCAAATGTGGTCCGCTTAGTTGTAGATCTCGCGGCCTGAAAAATGAAAGGCGCTTTCTATTGTGGCATTCGCATCGCTATCCGAACCGTGGATGGCATTTTCGGCGATGTCCGAGGCAAAAAGCCGGCGAATGGTGCCTTCTGCAGCTTCCGCGGGGTTGGTAGCCCCAATCAGGGCGCGGAAATCCTCAACTGCATTGTCCTTCTCCAGAATGGCGGATACAATAGGACCGCGGGTCATAAAATCCACCAGCTCTCCGAAGAACGGACGTTCCTTGTGGATCGCGTAGAACTGCCCGGCATCCCTGCGGCTCAACTGGGTGTATTTCATGGCAATGATCTTAAATCCTGCTGCCGTAATCTTCTCCAGAATAGGGCCGATATAGCCGTTTTCAACGGCATCCGGTTTGATCATTGTAAATGTTCTGTTACCAGTCATCAAAAAAATTTTGGCAAAAATACACTTTCTCCCTCCAACCGCCAACATTTTCGGGTTTCCGCCATTTGGAGAGCCCATAATCCTGCACGCCGGGCTTCTATTTAAGTTGTATCTTTGCACGCATGGATAAAGAAAATGTCCGGAGACTGCGAGAACGCCTTTCGAAACCAGCTCGCATCGTGCTGATTCCACACCGCAACCCGGACGGAGACGCCATCGGATCCTGCCTGGGCCTGTACCATTATCTCACCAATTCGGGGCACCAGGCTGCTGTCATCAGCCCCAACGACTTTCCCGGATTCCTGAAGTGGATGCCTGGTGCAAAGGACATTACCATATTTGAAAAGGATATGGCTACCGGACGGGAGCTGCTGCAGTCCGCCGACCTGATCGTAACGCTGGACTTCAACAGCCTTGAACGGTGCGGGTCGCTGGGTACCGAGTTAAAAGAGACCGAAGTGCCGTTGGCCATGATCGACCACCATCAGAGCCCTGAGGAGTATGCGGAGATCCAGTATTCGGACCCCGGAATGAGTTCCACCTGCGAGATGGTCTATCACACCATAACGGCCATGGAAGGAGAGCAGGCCGTGGATCCGGATATTGCCACCTGCCTGTACACGGGTATCCTTACGGATACGGGTTCCTTTAAATTTGCAGCAACTACCCCTATCACCATGCGGATTGCCGCCAATTTGATGGAAAAGGGAGCGGATCATACCGCCATCCACCGCCGCATCTACGACACCAACAGCCCGGAACGCCTGCAGTTGCTTGGCAAGGCGCTCAGCAACCTGACGATCCTTCGCCCGTACCGGACGGCTTACATCACTTTGAGCCAGCAGGAATTGGATGCCTGTCATTTCCAGAAAGGCGATACCGAAGGATTCGTGAACTACGGCCTGTCCCTGGAAGATGTAGTGCTTTCTGCCATCTTCATCGAAAACCGGGATGAAGGCATCATCAAGATCTCGTTGCGCTCGCAGGGTACTTTTTCCGTCAACGATATGGCGCGGGCGCACTTTAACGGCGGCGGTCATGTAAATGCGGCCGGCGGCCGGAGTACGGATAGCCTACAGGAAACCACCGCGCGTTTCGAATCCCTGCTGCCGCAATACGAACGTGAATTACTGCTCGCATGAAACGAATAATCCCGCTGATTTTTATGACCCTGATATTGCTGGGTTGCCGAGAAAACGAAGCGCGATGGCCGGTTGAAGTGAAGGGCGGCTCCTTCCTTTCCCAGAGCGCCGAGCGCAACATACGCCTGTTGCAGCAGGAAGAAGCCCTGATGGAACGGCTGATTGCCGAAGACAGCGCCCATAGCTATCTGGCCAGTAGCAGCGGTTCCAAATATTACTACCTGCAACGCAATCCGGAGGAGGGCTATCTGCCCCGGACGGACGATCTGGTAACCCTGAGCTATGACGTATTAAGCTGGGGGAACGATACCATCTACAGCCGCCCCGAGATCGGGACCCTCCGATACAAAGTAGATAAACAAGAGTTGTTCCCGGGCCTTCGCAACAGCGTGAAGCTGCTCCAGGAAGGGGAAAGCGCCGTATTCTATTTCCCGTCCTCCCTGGCGTATGGCTACCACGGGGACAATGACCGCATCGGGCCAAATATCCCGATAAAGGTACGCCTGGACATCCTGAGTATAGAAAAACAATCCGATTCATTAGCATCCAATCCGTAATTCCTATGAAAACCTATTTATTGTCCCTCATTGCGGCAGCTGTCCTGCTGACGGGCTGTAAAACAAATCAATATGCCGACCTGGGGGACGGCCTGTTCGCAGAACTGCACACCACCCACGGCGAGATCATCCTAAAGCTGGAGTACCAGAAAACCCCGGTGACGGTGGCCAATTTTGTGAGCCTTGCCGAGGGTACGAACACGCATGTGAGCGATGAGTTCAAAGGCAAGAAGTACTACGACGGCCTCACCTTCCATCGGGTGATCAAGGATTTTATGATCCAGGGGGGCGACCCCACCGGAACCGGCCGGGGAAATCCCGGTTATCGCTTTAAGGACGAGTTCGCCGACTCACTGGTCCACGATCGTAAAGGCGTGCTTTCCATGGCCAACGGAGGGCCCAAGACCAACGGCTCGCAGTTCTTCATTACCCATGCCCCCACGCCGCACCTGGACGGACGCCACACCGTATTCGGAGAGGTGGTATACGGCATGGAAGTTGTCGATTCCATCGCCTCCGTCCCGGTATCTCAGGGAGACAACCGCCCGGTAAGCCCTGTAAAAATGGAGAAGGTAGAAATCGTCCGCAAAGGATCCGAAGCCAAAAAATTCGACGCAGTGGCCGTTATGGATGCCTATTTCCAGGAAGAGCAGGCCATGCAGGACCGCATCCAAGCCTTTGCCGGAGAACTGCAGTCGCAGCGAATGCAGGCCGACAGCCTGCCATCCGGCCTGAAGATCAAAGTACTCCGCGAAGGACCCGGGCCCAAACCCGTTTTGGACGCGCGCGTGCGCCTGCATTATGCGGGCTGGCTGGAGGACGGGACACTGTTCGACACCAGCGTAGACTCGGTAGCCCTTGCGCACGGCCGCTTTGATGAATTACTGCAGGCGCACGGCGGCAGCTTTGATCCGCTAACGGTCAACTACAGCCCGGAAATTCCGCTGATCGCTGGCTTTAAGGAAGCATTGCTCAAAATGGCCGTCGGGGACAAGTGGCGCGTTTTCATACCGCCGCATCTTGGGTACGGACAGCAGGGCTATGGCCCCATCCCTCCCCAGACCCACCTGGTCTTTGACCTTGAATTGCTGGGCATAGAAGAATAGACCCGGACCGCCGGGAAACCCATGCGTACGCGGATCAAAAACATCCTGGCGCTGACCCTGCCCGTTCAAATCCTGCTGATCGGCTGGGCCTCGGCACATCCGGCCTGGGTGGAACGCTGGTACAGCAGGGGCCTGTATCCCTGGATCTCCCGTTTTTTTCGCAGCCTGTACGGCTGGGTCCCGTTTTCCGTTGGCGACCTGCTGTACGGCCTGTTGATACTGGTCGCTATTGCAACCATCTGGAAACGGCGGCACCGGATCCGGCGGCAATTCCTCGGGTTCCTACGGGATCTGGTCGCAGGCCTGGCGGTAGTCCACGCCACCTTTTACCTGCTTTGGGGATTGAATTATTTCCGCGAACCGCTCCGCAGCCAGCTGGATTTGGATGAAGCGTATACCCGGGTAGAGCTGATCCGATTTTGTGAGGACCTTACGGCTCAGGTTAACGCGATGCAAACAGCCCTGGTCGGGGATACGCTGTCGCCTGTGCGCGTACCCTATACCCGTTCGGAGATCCTTGAGAAAACCCTGGAGGGGTACGAGGATTTGTCACAACGATACCCGCAATTCCGGTATGTGAGACCCAGCCTTAAGAAGTCCCTGATGAGTACCCTGCTCACCTATATGGGATATGGGGGCTACCTGAATCCGTTTACCGGTGAAGCCCAGGTAAACGCGCGGCTACCGGAATTCCGCTTTCCGGTGGTTTGCGGCCATGAAGTGGGCCACCAATTGGGCTATTCGGCCGAAAACGAAACGAATTTCATCGGCTACCTGGTAACCCTCAACCACAGCGACCCGTACTTTCGGTACAGCGCTACCGCCTATGCCCTGAGCTATTGCCTCGGGGAGCTGGATCGCAGGGATCCGGAGGCGCGTAAGGCGATCGCAAGGCAATTGAACCCGGGGGTCCGCGCCAATTATGAAGAATTGCAGGCGTTCTGGGAGTCGTTCCAAAATCCGATGGAACCGGTTTTCAAAGCGATCTTCAACCGGTACCTGGAGGCCAACCGGCAGCAGGACGGCATAGCCAGCTACAACCGGGTGGTCTCCCTGATGATCGCCTACCACAGGGAGGATGCCCCATAAACCTAAAGGCACCGATCAATTCCAACCGACACCCTTAGTTTTTCGTCAGAGATTGCCTACTTTTAGGGCTGCTAACTCATAATTCGACATCTTGAGACTAAAATGGAACCTCACCGCACTGGCATGGGTTTGCGGGGCTGCTTTTGCCGTTTGCCAGGAGTACTTCCCCGCCAACGGGGGCGTTAAGGCCCAGGACGATACTTATACCGCCTTTACCGGGGCCACCATTCACATTTCCCCCGGGCAGGTAGTCCAAAACGCTACGCTGCTCATTCACAAAGGAAAAGTCGTCTCCGCAGGATCCAATGTCCGGATCCCGGAAAACACCCGTCAATTTGCGCTGGACGGCAAACACATCTATCCCTCATTTATCGACGTCTTTTCGGAGTTCGGGATGGCTGCCCCGAAACGGGCCAGTGGGAGCGGCCGCTCCACCCAATACGATCCCAGCCGTGAGGGGCATTACTGGAACGATCACATCCGCCCTGAACAGGAGGCCCTGGATGCCTTCAAATTTGATGAAGACAAGGCCAAGGCCCTTCGTAAACTCGGGTTTGGGGTAGTCAATACCCACCTGGCAGACGGTATCGCCAGGGGAACCGGAGCCCTGGTAGCTTTAAGCCCGGAAGGGGGGGATGCCGTACGGGTCCTGGAAGATCGCTCGGGGCACTATTTTTCATTCGAAAGAAGCGTCACTTCGCGGCAGTCCTACCCGAGTTCCCTTATGGGCGCCATGGCCCTGTTGCGCCAAATGTATTACGATGCGCGGTGGTATGAGGCGGGAAATGTCGACACCCATGACCGCTCGCTGGAGGCGCTGTTGGCAAATCGCCAACTGGTGCAATTCTTCGCAGCAGGCGATAAAACGAATGTCTTGAGGGCCGACCGGATCGGCGATACGTTCGGGATCCAATACGTGATCCTGGCCGGCGGGCAGGAATATGAACAACTCGATGCGATAAAGGCTACCGGGGCTTCCCTGGTGGTCCCCCTCAACTTTCCCGATGCCTACGATGTTGCGGATCCTTATCAGGCAGCGGCACTCACAATGGAGCAGCTCAAGCACTGGAACCAGGCCCCGTCCAATCCCGCCAGACTGGCAGGCGCGGGCATTTCGATTGCCCTGTCCCTCCATGGACTCAAAAAGGAATCCGATTTTACCGAAAAGCTGCGGAAGGCCATTGCATATGGACTGACCGAAGAGCAGGCCCTTGAGGCCCTGACCACTACCCCTGCCCGCTTGCTGGGGCAATCCGACCGGATCGGCAGTTTGCAAAACGGCCGGGAAGCCAATTTCCTGATTACCTCCGGACCGGTATTCGATTCCGGCTCGGCACTTCTCGAAAACTGGGTACGCGGCCGACGCTCCGTCATTGAACCGGCAGACCGGCGGGACATCCGCGGCACCTATAACCTGAGCCTTGCCGGGAAGAATTATACGCTGGAGTTGAGCGGAGAGGCGGAAAAGCCGAAACTGAATGTGCTCCGGGATACGGCCAAACTCAAATCGACACTGGAGGCTACCGCGGACTGGGCGGAAGTGAATTTTACCGATGGCGGGGACCGGTATCGCTTTGTATCCCGTATCCGCAAGGAAGGGGAACCCCTGCAGGGCAAAGCCATATTGCCCGACGGACGGGAAATTGCCGCCATCGCCAGGCGTACGGGAGGCATTCCCACCCCTGAACCCAAGGAGATAGACGAAACCCCGGCAACCATGCTCCCGCTCAGCTATCCGAACGTAGGTTACGGCTATGCCAGCCTGCCGCGGCAGGAAGACCTGTTGTTCAGGAACGCCACGGTATGGACCAGCGAGGCAGCCGGCGTATTGGAGGAAACAGACGTGCTGATCCGGGATGGCAAGATCTCGCGGATCGGGAAAGGCCTCAATCCTGGCAATGCCCGTGTCATCGATGCCACGGGTAAACACCTTACGGCGGGAATCATCGATGAGCACAGCCACCTGGCAGGCGTGGACATCAACGAGTCCGGACAGAATTCCTCCGCGGAAGTGCGGATGTCAGACGTATTGGATCCCGAAGACGTGGACATTTACCGCAACCTGGCCGGCGGGGTGACCACGATCCAACTGTTGCACGGCTCGGCCAACCCCATCGGGGGACAGTCGGCCATCCTGAAACTCAAGTGGGGCCGGCAGGCCGCCGAGATGCTCTATGACCCCATGCCCAAGTTCATCAAGTTCGCCCTTGGTGAAAACGTAAAACAGAGCAACTGGCAAAGTTTTGACCGCTTTCCGCAGACCCGTATGGGAGTGGAGCAGGTTTTCCTGAACTATTTCCAGCGGGCCAAAGAATATCAGGCTAAAAAGGATTCAGGGCAGCCGTACCGCTACGACGAGGAAATGGAAACCCTGGCGGAGATCCTGAGGGGAGAGCGCTACATCACCTGCCACTCCTATGTCCAGAGCGAAATCAACATGCTGATGAAGGTGGCGGAGAAAATGGGCTTTAAGGTAAACACCTTTACGCACATCCTGGAAGGCTATAAGGTGGCCGACAAGATGGCCGAACACGGGGTGGGAGGCTCTACCTTCAGCGATTGGTGGGCCTATAAATTTGAGGTGAACGACGCCATCCCCTACAATGCGGCCATCATGCACCGCCAGGGGGTAACCGTGGCCATCAACAGCGACGACGCCGAAATGTCCAGGCGCCTCAACCAGGAGGCCGCCAAAACGATAAAATACGGGGGGCTCACCGAAGAGGAAGCCTGGAATACGGTGACGATCAACCCGGCCCGTCTGCTACACCTGGAGCATCGGGTTGGCAGTATACGCGAAGGCAAGGATGCGGACCTGGTCCTCTGGACCGGCCATCCCCTTTCTGTGTATTCGCGCGCCGAAACCACCTATGTGGAAGGCGTACCCTACTTTGACCTGGAACAGGATGCCCGCATCCGCACCAGGATGGATAGCGAGCGCAACCAGCTCATTCAGATGATGCTGGCTGACAAGGGGAACTCCAAGCAGTCGCCCCGACAGGAAAAAAAGGAAGAAATGCACTGCGACAGCGAATAAACCTGACCACCATGAAGACAACATATCTAATGAAATTTCTCCGGATACTGCCCTTGCTTGCAGGCGCCCTTGCCTGGTCCCAGCAAACCCCGGCGCCGGCACAAACCCAGGCCATCAGCATCACCGGAGCCACCATCCATCTGGGCAACGGCCAGCGGCTAGATAATGCGACCCTGGTCTTTGAAAACGGCACGATCGCGGCGCTTGGCGCAGGGGTTACACCAAGGGGCCGGATCATCGATGCGGCCGGCCAGCACGTTTACCCTGGCATCATTGCACCCGTACGGTCCCTCGGATTAGTGGAAATCGATGCCGTGCGGCCATCGGTGGACGAAGATGAAATTGGAAGCATGATCCCTCATGTCCGAAGCCTGATCGCGTATAACGCGGAATCCAAGGTAGTGGAAAGCATGCGGCCCAACGGCGTGTTGCTGGGACATGCAACCCCGGATGGGGGACGGATTTCCGGCACCTCTTCCATCGTGCAATTTGACGCCTGGAACTGGGAAGACGCCGCCGTCAAAGTGGATGACGGGGTGCACCTGCACTGGCCTGCGAGCCTCCGAAGCGCACAAGCCTCACTCGGGGAAATCCCTGGTCTGTATCCGAATAAGGAGTACGATCAGCAGAAGCGGGAAACGGAGGACTTCCTTTTGGCCGCCAGGGCCTATGGAACCGGTGTGAATTCGCCGGTGAATCCGGCCTATGCCGCAATGCAGGGAGTATTTTCGGGCGCACAGCGACTTTATGTGTACGCGGACCGGGAAAAGGAAATCGTGGATGCCGTGGCCACCTTAAAGGAAGCCGGTATCCAGAAACTTGTTTTGGTAGGCGGTGCGGAAGCCTATAAAGTAACCGACTTGTTAAAGCAAATGGAGGTGGCCGTGCTGGTGCATTGCCCGCATAAGCTGCCCGACCAGCCGGATGATGCCTATGACCTGCCTTACCGGCTGCCGGCGCTTTTGACCGAAGCCGGCCTCCTGGTGGGACTCCAGAACCGGGATATGATGCTGAACCAGACGCGTAACCTGCCTTTCTATGCAGGCCATGCGGCGGGTTATGGCATGGACCCGGAAGCGGCATTGCAACTCATCACCGGGAATACCGCCGAGATCCTGGGGATCTCCGACCGTTACGGTACCCTGGCCGAAGGGAAGAGCGCCACCCTGTTTATTTCCGAAGGCGACGCGCTGGACATGCGGAGCAATCAGCTCACACATGCCTTTATCGACGGGCGGGAGGTTTCCCTGGAAACCCACCAGACAGAACTCTGGAAGCGGTATTCCGGAAAATACCAAAGCGAATAACAGCTTACAGACGGGCAGCCGTCCCTTCCCGGACGCGAGGCGCCTGACACCTATGGAGGTCCAGAAACATATCAGCAGTACCAGCAACCCGGAAGTCCGCCAATTACAGCACTGGAGTCAGAAATCCCGCGACCGTCGGAAATCGGGCCGATTTGTACTGGAAGGACTTCGGGAACTGAGCCTGGCGCTCCAGGGCGGCTACCGGGCAGAGACCCTTTATTTCTGCCCGGAGATCCTGCCGGAGGCCGAACTCAGCACCCTGGCGGCAGCGGCTTCTTGCCCGTTGGTAAGCCTGAGCCCGGACGTGTACCGGCACCTCGCGTATCGCGGCAAGACGGAAGGGGTCATCGCCCTGATGCATCTCCGGGAGCACGGCCTGGAGCAATTGGAACTGCGACGAAAAGACCCGCTGATCCTCATCGCCGAAGCCCCGGAAAAACCGGGAAATCTCGGGGCCTTGCTTCGCACGGCCGACGCAGCGGGCCTGGATGCCGTCATCGCGGTAGACCTGAAGGGAGATCTTTACAATCCGAATGTGATCCGTTCCAGCGTGGGATGCCTCTTCACGGTACCAGTAGCCACGGCCGGGAGCCGGGAAACCCCGGATTTCCTGAAGGCCTTGGGTATCCAAGTCCTTGCGGCCAGCCTGGAGGGCGCCCTGCGTTACGACCAGGCGGACTACAAAGGGGGTACGGCCATTGTGGTCGGCACCGAGGCCACTGGCCTGACCCCAATTTGGACTCAGGAGGCGGATGCAGCCATCGCCATCCCGATGGCCGGCGCCATCGATTCCATGAATGTATCGGTAGCCGCCGCCGTACTCATCTTCGAAGCCCGCCGGCAAAGGGGATTCCATTGACATGCCAAGTTCAGCGCAGTATATTCGCCGCACCCCTCATCGGAATTCTTGGGCAGGCTCCCCAAAAATGGCTATTTTGGGCCTTCCACATTATAGCTGAATGTCCTCCGATACACTTTATTACCTCATCATTGCCATCCTGCTGCTGGAATACGCGGCCGAGACGCTGCTGGACTACCTGAACGCCAGGAAATTTGACGATCCGCTGCCTGCATCCCTCAATAAACTCTACGACGCCGAAGCCTACGAGAAATCCAAAGCCTATAAAAAGGCAAATTACCGTTTTGGCCTGCTGTCCTCTACCCTCTCCCTGCTCCTTACCCTGGCCTTTCTTATTTTCGGCGGATTTGCCTGGGTGGACGGACTGGCCGCCGGCATCAGCGAGGACCCCGTCTTTCAGGCGCTTGCCTTCTTCGGGATCATTTTTCTGGGGAGCGACCTGATCGGCATCCCTTTAAGTTATTACCACACTTTTGTGATCGAGGAACGATTTGGTTTTAACAAAAGTACGCCCGGGCTTTTCATAACGGATAAATTAAAATCATGGGTACTGGCCCTGGCGATCGGGGGAGGCCTCTTGTTGGGGGTGATGCTCTTCTATGAATGGGCCGGTCCGAATTTCTGGATCTACGCCTGGGGGCTGATCGCGGTATTTACACTCTTTATGAATTTGTTTTACAGCCGCCTGATCGTGCCCATGTTCAACCGGCAACGCCCCCTGGAGAACGGAAGGCTCAAAGACCGCATCCAGGACTATGCGCGGCATGTAGGTTTTGAACTGAAGCAGATCTTTGTGATTGACGGTTCCAAGCGATCCACCAAGGCCAACGCCTATTTCTCCGGATTCGGCAACCAGCGCCGGGTGACCCTATACGACACTTTGTTGGAGGACCTGGACGAAGAAGAGGTGATTGCCGTGCTGGCCCATGAGGTGGGCCACTACAAAAGGAACCATATCCTGTTCAACCTGGTGGCGTCCATCGCCCTCACCGGGCTGACGCTTTTTGTGCTTTCCCTTTTGATCAACCATCCGGAGCTTTCGCTGGCGATCGGGGTAAAGGCCCCCAGTTTCCACGCAGCGCTACTGAGTTTTGCATTGCTGTACAGCCCCATTTCGGAGCTAACCGGATTGGTGATGAATTACTTTTCCCGTCGCTTTGAATTTCAGGCGGACAACTACGCCAGGGATACCTTTGCCGCCGCTCCGTTGATCAGTTCGCTCAAGAAATTGTCCCGCAACCACCTGAGCAACCTCACCCCGCATCCGGCCTATGTCTTTGTCCATTATTCCCACCCGCCGCTCATGGCGCGGATCCGGAACCTGGAAAGGGGTAATCCCATTAGCTGAAACAGATTGCCATACGATCGCAGCTCTTCCCAGTCGCCTTGCAGGGCGGCATACCCCAACTTGTTGACCACTGTTAATTCAATTATATTTAACCTGGTCCTGTCTTATCAGGGTTTGTAAAAAAAGCCAAATGAAAAGTGTACACTCCTTCTGGGTTATGCTCATAACCCTTTTTACCCTTGCGTCCTGCAAGAAGGCCCATCCGGAACTCACCGTCAACTCCCCGGACGGAGCCAATGTGATCCGTTTTGAACTTGCGGCTGACGGCAGCCCGCAATACGCCGTAACGCACGGGGATCTGGAAGTT
>JBNKHB010000010.1:0-22089 GCA_050290125.1 Robiginitalea sp. | reverse complement strand
TTATTGAAAAGCAACGACTTGAAATGTTGGGGGGCCGTTACCCTGATGATGGAACAGCGGAATTTGCTGGCTAAGGACGAAGCCCAACGGGCTGCATCGGTACAGTACGTGAAGGACGTGATTACGATGATCAAAGAGCTGGATGGGCATATGCTGTCCCTGGTACCGGGAACGGTCGGAAAGATCGAGCC
The DNA here is from genome assembly GCA_050290125.1 of Robiginitalea sp. Taxonomy (GTDB): domain Bacteria; phylum Bacteroidota; class Bacteroidia; order Flavobacteriales; family Flavobacteriaceae; genus Robiginitalea. The sequence continues at coordinate 21,898 of JBNKHB010000010.1, read as the reverse complement.
CGATGGCCGGCCGGAAGAAGCACCGCCCAGCGGTGCTTTTTTTGTGCGAAAACAAGTGTCCGTCCCGCTTGTTTTTTCCACAATATTTGTTGATAACTTAGAATCCCCCAAATAGCCGAAACGGCCCGTTTTGCAGGGGTATTTCGTATATTTGTAGGATTGCAAAATCGCAGCAAATACAACCGAATTAAGGAATGAGCGAAGAAGTAAAGAACAAGCAGTATTCAGCCGACAGTATTCAGGCCCTGGAAGGGATTGAACACGTGCGGATGAGGCCTTCCATGTATATCGGGGACGTAGGGGTGCGCGGGCTTCACCACCTGGTCTACGAGGTAGTGGATAACTCCATTGACGAGGCCATGGGCGGACACTGCGACACCATCAAGGTGACCATTAACGAGGACAACTCGGTAACGGTAGAGGATAACGGCCGCGGAATCCCCGTAGGCCTGCACAAGAAGGAGGGCGTATCCGCCCTGGAAGTGGTTATGACCAAGATCGGGGCCGGCGGGAAATTCGACAAGGATTCCTACAAGGTTTCCGGGGGACTGCACGGGGTAGGGGTATCCGTAGTGAACGCCCTTTCCGACCACCTGAAAGCGGAAGTTCACCGCGAGGGCAAGGTCTGGGAGCAGGAATACGAAAGGGGTCGCACCATCTATCCGGTAAAAAGTATCGGGGATTCGGATGCCACGGGGACCATCGTCACCTTCCACCCGGACGAGCAGATCTTTCAGCAAACCATAGAATTCAGCTATGATACCCTGGCCAACCGCATGCGGGAACTGTCCTACCTGAACAAGGGGATCACCATCAGCATCACGGACCGGCGCCAAAAGGACAAGGAAGGCGAATTCCACTCGGAAACCTTCCATTCCGAGAACGGGCTGAAGGAGTTTATCCGCTTCCTGGACGGGAACCGGGAACCCCTGATCAAAGAGGTCATCTCCATGGAAGGGGAAAAGAACGACATTCCAGTGGAAGTGGCCATGGTGTACAACACTTCCTATACGGAGAACCTGCATTCCTACGTCAACAACATCAACACCCACGAAGGGGGTACGCACCTCTCCGGTTTCCGGAGGGGGCTTACCACCACGCTAAAGAAGTATGCGGATAATTCGGGGATGCTGGACAAGGTGAAGTTCGAGGTTGCCGGCGACGATTTCCGGGAAGGGCTCACTGCCATCGTTTCGGTGAAGGTAGCCGAACCGCAGTTCGAGGGGCAGACCAAGACCAAACTGGGCAACCGGGAGGTATCCGCTGCCGTAAGCCAGGCGGTCTCCGAGATGCTCACGAATTACCTGGAGGAGCACCCGGACGACGCCAAGCAGATCGTCCAAAAGGTGATCCTGGCCGCCCAGGCCCGCCACGCTGCGGCCAAGGCCCGCGAAATGGTACAGCGCAAGAACCCGATGAGCGGGGGAGGGCTCCCCGGAAAATTGGCGGACTGTGCCAACCAGGACCCGGAACGCTGCGAACTCTTCCTCGTGGAGGGGGATTCCGCGGGCGGAACGGCAAAAATGGGCCGGGAACGGGAGTTCCAGGCCATCCTGCCGCTGCGCGGAAAGATCCTCAACGTGGAAAAGGCCATGCAGCACAAGGTCTTCGAGAATGAAGAGATCAAGAACATCTATACCGCCCTGGGGGTGACCATCGGAACGGAGGAGGACAGCAAGGCGCTGAACCTGGAGAAACTCCGCTATCACAAGGTGGTGATCATGTGCGATGCGGACGTGGACGGGAGCCATATCGAGACGCTGATCCTTACGTTCTTCTTCCGGTACATGCGCGAGCTCATTGAGAATGGGCACGTATATATCGCCACGCCGCCGCTTTACCTGGTACGCAAAGGATCCAAGCGCCGCTACGCCTGGAATGACAAGGAGCGCGACGCCATCCAGGAGGAATTCGGTGGCAGTGGCGTAAATGTGCAGCGGTATAAAGGTCTGGGGGAAATGAACGCAGAACAGCTGTGGGAAACCACCATGAACCCCGAAAACCGCACACTGCGGCAGGTTACCATCGAAAACGCCACGGAATCGGACCGTATCTTCTCCATGCTTATGGGGGACGAGGTGCCGCCCCGCCGGGAATTTATAGAGCGAAATGCCGTTTATGCGAACATAGACGCATAAGAATCGGGCATTCACAACAAAAACCCCGGCCGAAGCGCCGGGGTTTTTTAGTTTTAGCTAAAATTCCTACAAATGAAGAAGTATGCAATTGCATTGGGAATGATGCTGTGGGGGGGCATTTCCTTCGCTCAATCCAATATCAACGATCTGTTGGCCTCGGGCCTGAATGATGCTGAACGATTTACCAACGCCTATTTGGCGCCTGTCTCGGAAGGGGCGCTTTACAGCCTTGCCGGCAGTTGGCTCAATACGGCCACGGCCAAACCTCTGGGCGGCTTTGAAATATCCATCGTAGGATCCATGGCCCCTTTTAAAAACAAGGACGACAAAAAGGCCTTTGTGCTGAATACCGCGGAATACGAGAATCTCCGCTTTGAGGACGGGAGCACTTCCCGGGCCGTTGCCACGGCCCTCGGGGATATCGAAGGCGTGACCGTGGTGGTCGATGACGGGAACGGGATCTTTTCAGAAAGCTTTGAATTGCCCAGCGGGCTGGCGTCGGAAAATATCAACTTTATCCCGGCCGGCTTCCTGCAGGCCAGCGTAGGCCTGATCAAGGGCACGGAGGTGAAGGCGCGGCTGCTGCCCAAATTCAAGAACGACGAGGTTGAGGTAAGCCTGTACGGATTCGGTATCCTGCACGACTTTACCAGCCATCTGCCGGCGGAACGCCTCTTTCCCGTATCCATTTCCGGTTTTATCGGCTATACCCACCTGAGCGGCATGTACGATTTTACCAACACCAATTTTATTGACGGGGAGAACCAGCGGATCGACTCTCGCTTTAATTCCTGGACCTTTCAGGCAGTTGCCTCCACCAAGTTGCCGGTGATCAACTTTTACGGCTCCCTGGGCTATGTGAGCGGCAAGTCAGAGACCGACCTGCTCGGTACCTACACCGTAACCTCGGGCCCGTTCCAGACCACCTACGTGGATCCGTTCTCGGTTTCCAAGAAGGCCAGCGGGGCTACGGCCACCGTTGGGACCAAATTAAAACTCGGCTTCTTCCGCCTGCACGCGGATTACACCCTGGCGGAGTTCAACCTGCTTACCGTCGGCGTCCACTTCGGATTCCGTTAAACGCATACCCAACCAACCAAAAGGAAACAGCCCTGATCCGTAAGGACAGGGCTGTTTTAATGAACTCCAAATGAGTTCGTATATAGAATGTAAAAAGTGGGGCTTATTCCCTGTGGGCCAAAACGCCTCCCTGCAAGTCTTCCAGCAGGGTGCCGTCCGGGCCTTCTACGATGGTGACCAGGTCGGCTTCTTTCTCCAGACCCGGGTATTCGATCGTATAAACGCCGTTATCCGTTTCCCAGCGGAAATCGGTCTGGGCTTCCAGCTCTACGCCGCTATAGCGGTGATACCTGCCCAGGTAGGCGTCATTAAAGATCCATTCCTCCCGGAGCACGGTTTTCCCGGCCGGTTGGTCCAGCGTCTCGGAGCGACTCCAGATCCCGATCACCGGATCATTGTTCACGGTGGTTTTGGAACAGCCCGTCAGGCTGAATGCCGAGACGAGAACCAGGAATATCAGGGGAACTTGTTTGCGCATAGGTCTGCTTCGTAAGCGATTCGGGTCTAATCGGAACGGGAGGGGGAGCCCCGTATTGTTATTTTTCGACCAACGGCATTCCCGATTTACGGATTCTCGACCAACGGCACATTTTATTAACACTGTAATGCCCTTTCGCATTCTTGCCTAAAGGCCCCGCTTTACCGTCGATACGCTGTTTTTTGTTCAGAAATTCGCTATTTTTGAGCCTCTTTTAATCATCTAAACATCCATCTGATATGAAAGTTACCATCGTGGGGGCAGGGGCCGTTGGGGCCAGCTGTGCCGAATACATCGCCATAAAGAATTTTGCGTCCGACGTAGTCCTGCTGGACATCAAGGAAGGTGTGGCGGAAGGCAAGGCCATGGACCTGATGCAGTGCGCTTCCCTGAATGGGTTCGATACGCGGATCTCGGGCTCCACCAACGATTATTCCAAAACCGCCGGCAGTGACATCGTGGTCATTACCTCGGGTATTCCCAGAAAACCTGGTATGACGCGCGAAGAGCTGATCGGGATCAATGCCGGCATCGTAAGGACGGTTTCTTCCAATCTGCTGGAGCATTCCCCGGATGCCATTGTGATCGTTGTGAGCAACCCGATGGATACGATGACCTATCTGGTGCACAAAACCACCGGGCTGCCCAAGCACCGCATTATCGGTATGGGAGGTGCCCTGGACAGCGCCCGTTTTAAATACCGCCTGGCGGAAGCACTGGGGGCTCCGATATCCGATGTGGACGGGATGGTAATCGGGGGCCACAGCGATGTGGGCATGGTACCCCTGATCCGCCATGCCGCCCGCAATAGCGTAAGCGTTTCCGAATTCCTTTCCGAGGAGCGCATGCAGCAGGTGGTCGAGGACACCAAGGTCGGGGGGGCCACCCTGACCAAATTGCTGGGAACCAGTGCGTGGTATGCCCCGGGAGCTGCGGTGAGCGGCCTGGTCCAGGCCATCGCCTGCGACCAGAAGAAGATATTCCCCTGTTCTGCGCTGCTCGAAGGCGAGTACGGACTTTCCGATATTTGTATCGGTGTCCCGGTAGTGCTTGGGCGCGGCGGAATTGAGGGCATTGTGAACATTGAATTGTCCGATGCCGAAAAGGCCAAGATGCAGGAAAGCGCCGAAGGCGTATCCAAGGTAAATGCCCTGCTGGACGTCTAACAGCTGCTGCTGATAAAACTATGAAGCGCGCTTCCCGTTTGGGGGCGCGCTTTTCTTTTGCCGTTTTGCGGCTGGTCCGTCGCGGGGTTGGCCCCATTTCGGGGACCGCGTAAATGCCCCCTGATTTTATTGGCAGTTCCTAGGGGAAATAATATATTTGCACGCTGTTTACTGCAACCATAATTATTTCGGATACATACATAACGCATGAATAATAAAGGACTTATAAGGCTCTTCGCCTTGCTGTTCGGCCTGGTGAGCATTTACCAGTTATCCTACACCTTCATAACTTCCAAGATCGAATCGGATGCCGAGGCGCATGCCGTTGCCGAAATACCGGCGGATGAAGAAGATTATGTGGCCAAGCGGGAGCAGCTGGAGGCCCGCTACCTGGATTCGGTGGCCAAGAACCCCGTTTTGGGTTTCACCTCGTACGAAGAAGCCAAGAAAAAGGAGCTTAACAAAGGGCTCGACCTGAAGGGCGGCATCAACGTTACCCTTCAGATTTCGGTCAGGGATATCCTCTCCGGCCTGGCAAACAATACCAAGAATCCGGTATTCAACAAGGCGCTGGCGGATGCGGACCTGGCTTCGCGCAACAGTGACGCCACCTACCTGGAATTATTCTTCGATGCGTTTGACCAGATCAAAGGCGACGCCAAACTGGCTTCCCCCGACATCTTTGCCAACAAGGGCCTGAGCGACGAGATCAACTTTGAAATGGGCGATGAGGAAGTGAAGCCCATTATCCGCAGGAAAGTGGACGAAGCGGTGGTTTCCGCCTTTGAAGTACTCCGCGAACGGATCGACGGTTTCGGGGTAACCCAGCCGAATATCCAGCGCGAGGGCAATTCCGGCCGGATCCTGGTAGAACTGCCCGGTGCCCGGGACATCTCCAGGGCGCAGGACCTGCTGTCCAGCACGGCACAGCTCGAGTTCTGGGAGACCTACGAGCCCGGGAACCAAAGCCTGATCAGTTTCTTTATTCAGGCCAACGAAGAGTTGAAGTCCATCGTGGAGGCCGAGCAGCCTCAGGAAGAGGCCAAGCCGGAGAGCGAGATCGATTCCCTGCTGTCCGACGTGGCGCAGGATTCGCTGGAGCTGGCACAGGAGAGCAACCCGCTCTTTGAGAAATTACAACTGAACGGCCCCGGTTTTGCCGTCGGATTGGCAGCCTTGCAGGATACCGCACAGATCGGGGAATGGCTCCGGATGCCGCGCATCCGCCGCCTGTTGCCCGCAGACGTGCAATTCACCAAATTCATGTGGGAGCGGCCCTCCCAGGATTCAGAAGTGGCCGCCCTCTATGCCCTTAAATCCAATCGCGACGACATTCCCAGGATGAGCGGGGACGTGGTGAGCGACGCCCGCGATCAGTTTGACCAGTATAACCGTCCGGCCGTAGGCATGGATATGAACGTGCGCGGCGCCCGGGAATGGCAGCAGCTCACCAATGAGGCCAACCTTAATAACACGGGGATCGCCATTGTGCTGGACAACCGCGTTTATACCGCGCCCGGGGTATCCACCCAGGGTGGGATCGCTGGCGGGAGTTCGGAGATCACCGGAACTTTTACGGTAAACGAGACCAAGGACATTGCCAACGTCCTGCGGGCGGGTAAACTGCCTGCCAAGGCCGAGATCATCGATTCGTTCGTGGTTGGGCCGTCCCTGGGCCAGGAGGCCATCGACAGCGGTTTTATGTCCTTTATCATCGCCATGGTCTTTGTGTTGATCTGGATGATCTTTTACTACGGCAAAGCGGGATTATTTGCAGATATCGCCCTGGTATTTAACATCGTACTCATTTTTGGCGTACTTGCCAGCCTCGGGGCGGTGCTGACGCTTCCTGGGATTGCCGGTATCGTGCTTACCATCGGTATGTCGGTGGATGCCAACGTGCTCATTTTTGAGCGGATCAAGGAAGAACTCAAGAAAGGCAAGGGTATGTCCCAGGCCGTTTCGGACGGTTTTGACAATGCGCTTTCCTCCATCCTGGATGCCAACATCACTACAGGGCTTACCGCACTGATCCTGTTGGTATTCGGCAGCGGCCCGATCAAGGGCTTTGCCACCACGCTGATCATCGGTATCCTTACCTCCCTGTTCACAGCCATTTTCATTACCCGGCTTATGGTGGACAGTTACCTGAACAAGCGGGGCCGGAAGCTGGATTTTGCCACGGCGATCACCCGTAACCTGTTCAGCGACCTGAATATCGACTTCCTGGCCAAACGCAAGATCGCCTATGTCATTTCCGGGATCCTGCTGATCGGTGGGACGTTCTCCCTGTTTACGACCGGCCTGGATCAGGGGGTTGATTTTGTGGGGGGAAGGAATTACCAGATCCGCTTTGTGGATCCGGTGAATCCCACGGAGATTACCGGGGAGCTCACAGAGGTGCTGGGAAGCGCCAGCGCCAAGACCTTCGGGGACGCCAACCAGATCATGGTCACCACCAAATACAAGGTAGATGCCCAGGGTACCGAGGTGGATGACGAGATCCTGGGAATCCTGTATACCTCTTTGCAAAAGTATTTACCGGACGGCGCCTCCTATGAGGATTTCGTGCCCGGTGGCAGCAACGATGATATCGGGGTGATGAAATACCGCAAGGTAGGACCTACTATTGCGGATGACATCAAGAAGAATGCCGTATGGGCCGTTGTAGGCTCCCTGGCGGTAGTATTCCTGTACATCTTGCTGAGGTTCCGCCGCTGGCAGTTCTCGCTCGGCGCGGTGGTGGCCGTTTTCCACGACGTGATGATCGTACTCGGGGTCTTCAGCGCAACCAGCGCGCTCATGCCCTTTAGCATGGAAATCGACCAGGCCTTTATCGCGGCCATCCTAACCGTGATCGGATACTCCCTGAACGATACCGTGGTGGTATTTGACCGCATCCGGGAGATCATCAATGAAAAAGGCTGGCGTGGCGGCGAAAACGTGAACCTGGCCCTTAACAGTACCCTGAGCCGGACACTGAACACCTCGCTTACCACCCTGGTGGTGCTGCTGTCCATCTTTATCTTTGGGGGTGAAACCCTCAGGGGCTTTATGTTCGCTATGATCGTGGGTGTTGTAGTAGGTACCTACTCCTCCCTGTTCATCGCCACTCCGGTGATGTTCGACACCCTGTCGCGAAAACTGGCACGAGGAAAAAAATAAGCGGAATCGCAGCTATTAAATCAAACCGCGGCCCTGGAGGCCGCGGTTTTTTTTCAGGTATCTGCCAGCAACCATTTCCGGGCCGCACGGGCGCGCTCGAACAGGGCCACTTCGTAACCCAGGTGTTGGAGGAAGGATTGGATGAGGTTAAAGACTGCCCGGTGGTCTTCTTTGACCACCAGGGCCAGCTTGTATTCCCGGCGCCATCCGGAGGAATCCGCCTGCCGGGCGATATCATAGCTCAGCCCTATGGGCGGTCGCCTTTCCAGTTCGATAACAGCCAGGATACGGTCCCGTTTTTCATTTTGGCAGGATTCCGCCATAACGCGCCAAATCTTTCTGCTCTCGGCGATCTCCTCTCCCGGTAGCCCGGTTGCAGTTATGCGCACGTTCAGAAAGTCCTTGGACACTTTGTATGTCAGGTTGGCTGGCATGAAGATAAAATCATTGCATACCAACGCATAGCAGGAAAGGAGAAAGGGGACCGGAAAAGTCTGGTTATAGGAGGTGAGGTTGCGCTTGACCTTTAAGATATAAAAAATCGGGAGGATATCAAAGCAATTTCTCCCCGGTAGAACCTGCTTTTGCCGGCATGAGTTCAAATACCTGGTCGGCCTGAAGGCCGGGTTCCTGACGGTGGGAGACAAAGATGATAGCGGTCCGGCTTTCACCCGCCATTTTCCGGATGAGCGCGACCACCAACAAGGCAGCCTGCTGGTCCAGGCCGGCGGTTGGTTCGTCCAGGATAAGCAGGGGTGGGTGCTTGATCATGGCCCGGGCACATAGTACCAGTCGTTGCTGACCCGCCGTCAGGTCGCGGAAATAGGTCTGCCCTAAGGACTCCATTCCCAACAACCGGAGCCATTGGGCCGCCAGTTGGCGCTGCGCATCTCCCGGGCGAACATAAAGGCCCACCGAATCCGTCAGGCCGGATATCAGCATGTTGGACACGGTATGCTGACCGGAGAAACGATCGGTCATGGCCGGGGTAAAGTAACCGATCCGCTCCTTGATTTCCCAGACGCTTTCGCCGCTGCCTTTCGGGATTCCGAACAACGCCATATCCTGGCCATAGGCCTTGGGGTTGTCACCGGTGATCATCGTGATCAAGGTGGTCTTGCCACTGCCATTCGGGCCCCGTAATTCCCAGAATTCCCCCCGCCTTATGATCCAGCTGATCTCGTTCAGAATGGGCGTGTCCCCGTATCGGACCGAGACGTTGCTGAAGCGGACCAGTTCCCTGGGGATGGGAATGTCCTGCTCCGGAGCAGCCGGGATGGTGCCGGAGAGTTTATGTTCGGGGGACCCAACCTCTGCGGGGTCATAATCAGGGAAGCCGGTCAGGTGTTCGCCCTCCAAAAAGGCGCTCTGTTGCGCAACCTCCAGCCGGTCGGCGGGCCTGCTCAACAATTGGATCAGGATCACCGACCCGGACAGTTCCATCAGTTCGATCCGGAAGGCCTCCTGGAATTCCCGGTCCAGGTTGTCAAAAGGGTCGTCCAGGATCAGGAAATCGGGCCGGTCCTTCAGCAGGTAGCGAAGCAAGGCCTTTTTCCGTTCACCGCTGGAGAAGGTCCTGAGCTGTCTTTTGCGTTCCGGGTTCAGTTCAGAGAATTCGTGCCGGGCCTCCTCTTCAAGGAAATCGGCGATCCTTCCATTGGAGAAGAGGCCACCGGATAAACCGCTTAAGAAACTGAGTTCTGCCGGCAGGCGTCCTTTGAGCAGGCTTCGGGCAAAAACGTCCTTGCGGGATTTGTTATCGGTATAGACAGCCGTATGGGGCAGGAGGTCCATGGTTGGATTTTTGCTAAATTAGGGCCTGTTAGCCCTAAGCCCAAAAATTCCATGGGTTTCGTTTAGTGTTAACAAGCCTTAGTCCAACCACAGCTCCCGGTAAAATAGGCGAAGCCCCGATGAACAAACTGTTTTCCGATTTACCCGATGACTTGCGCAGCGCCATTGAAAGCCATTCCGAAGAGCGCTTTTTTGAAGAAGGGGTGGAAATCCTCAGGGAAGGGCAGTATGTTCGGGTAATCCCCATCGTACTGGAGGGCCTGGTCAAGGTCTATACGCGTTATCAGGAACGCGAATTGTTGTTGTATTACATAGAGCCGGAAGAAAGCTGCGTGATGTCTTTCTCCGCCGGGTACCGGAATGCGCCCAGCCAGGTGTTTGCACAAACCGAGGCCCCCAGCCGCCTGCTCCTCCTGCCGACGGACAGGCTCGAGGGTTTGCTGCAGGAATACCCCGGTTTTAACGACCTCTTCTTTGAGCAATACCGCCGCCGCTACGGCGAATTGCTGGATACGGTACACCACGTACTTTTCGATAAGCTGCATGAACGCCTGTTTGAACACCTGAAGCGCAAGTCCAGGCTGCGTGACGAACGGGAATTGTCGCTTTCCCACCAACAACTCGCCGACGAACTGGGGACGGTTCGCGAGGTGATCACCCGTACGATCAAGAAACTGGAGGCTCAGGGCCTGGTCCGCCAGAACGGGCAGCGCATTGAAATCCTGAAAAGTGACTGAAGTCACTGCACAGCTGATTTACTTCTTTTACATTTGACTGAATATGAGCCGGAAATGGTTAAAACTGGCACTGGTTTGCCTGCTTTGTATCGGGATCGTATATGCCCTGGTCCGGCTTTTTGAAGCATTGTCCAACTAAAATACCAAACCTATGAAAAAGAATATGGGTACCGCAGACCGGGTGATCCGCATCATCATTGCCATCATTATCGCAGCCCTGTACTACACGGGGACCATCAGCGGCACACTCGGCATCGTATTGCTGGTGCTGGCGGCCATCTTTGTGCTGACCAGCTTTATTAGCTTTTGCCCGCTGTACGCGCCTTTCGGGATCAATACGTGTCCGGCAAAGAAAAGCTAACCGCCTTCATCGTTGGCCATTAACTGTGCAAAAGGCGGCAGGGGTAAACCTGCCGCCTTTTTTAATTTCCTAGACTATTTGTGATTGTAAAACGTTCAAATACAGGATTATGTAGAAAAAATCATTTTTTTTTCAGGAGTTTCGGCCTCTGAATTGTTTTAGTACCATATGGAATAACCCAAATCCTATACTTTAAACCTCTTAGTTATGAAAAATGCACGTATCATGGGGCTTTTTATGTCCCTGATCCTATTGGCAAGTTGTTCAAAAGACGAAGGAGAAGGTGCCATTCGCCTTCGCCTTCAGGCGGTAAATCCGCCGGCGGCTTCCGCCAAGGTAAACAGCAATGTTGTTTACACCGAATTCAAAATTTCCATCCGCGATGTGGTCTTCAAGAATGACGACGACCCGAACAGCAATCTGGATACGGACGAGATCCAGTTCCGCGGGCCGTATCAGGTAGACCTGATCAACGGTGGGGATGCCCTGACACAGACCATCGGAACCGCCCCGGTACCGGACGGGCTCTATAAGGAGCTGCGCTTCAAATTCCACAAGGATGAAGACCTGCCGGCTGCCGATAAGCTATTCGACAGATCCATCTACATTGAAGGGACCATTGATGGGAAACCCTTCGTGTTCTGGCACGATACCAGCGAAAACCTGGATGTTGGCCGCAGCACCGGCGTAAAAGTGGTGGATGGCATGGTGGATTTTACCGTCACCTTTGACATGTCACAATTCCTTAGCTCCCTCAATCAGATCGACCTTAGTACGGCAACTGACGGGAATGAGGACGGAATGATCGAAATACACCCCAACGACCAGGACGGCAACCAGGATCTTGCTGATGCCCTGAAACAGAATATCAAGGCAACAGCTGATGTTATAGATCAGTAAGGACAGGCCAAATGGCGAATGGCCCGGAGCGGGAAGTACCCTGCTCCGGGTTATTTTTTTGCGGATACCTCATAGATCCACACCGGATTGTCCCGAAAACGGGTTTGGTTCCTTCGCTTCATCCCCAGGCGCGTTGCCACCTGCATGGATGGCTTGTTGGAGGTATGGATGATGGAGATCAGCGATTCGGCCCACCCGCGTTCAAAAGCCCTGTCGCGGCAGAGTAATCCTGCCTCCGTGGCATAACCCAACCCTCTGGCCTCCGGCAGGAGCGAATATCCGATCTCCAGTTCCTCCTTGCCGTCCACCTGTTGCACCAGCAGGCCGCACATACCCAAAAGCTCTCCCGAAGCTGAATGGGTCAGGGCGTTCATCCCGCCCAGGTCTTTTGCATACCGTTCGAATATGCGCTGGAATTGTTCCCTGCAGGCGGTTTGCGGATCTGTCGGGATTCCCTCCCAGTACCGGGTACTGGAGGGATCCAGGAAAAAAGGGAGCCAAAGATCAAAGTCCTGAGGAGTAAAGCGCCTGAAATGCATGCGTTCCGTTCGGGCGCCTTCCAATAGGTATTTCGCCATGGATCGTTGGATTTAAGGAATGCGGCCGAATTCGATCCGGTCGCCGGGTTGTACGCCCCATCGCTCCGCCAGGCCGGCTTTCACTTCCAGCACGTATTGGACGGGGACTTGTGAAGGGATCCCGCCTTCGTCCAGGGGCTGGGCATTTGGGTGAATAGTGGCCACCTTCAGGTCCTTATCGATAAACAGGATATCCAGCGCCAGCAACGTGTTCTTCATGTAAAAGGAATGCAGTGCCTCTTCTGAGAAAACAAACAACATCCCCTGCCGGTCTTCCATCTCGCGGCGGTACATCAGGCCGGTCTGTGTTTCGTAATCCGTATCCGCGATCTCAATGTCAAGTTCAGCGCGCAGCGAATCGGATTCGGCACTCAGGATCCGGAGCGTGCCTTCCTTACTGAAGGTGGCCGTCTCGGTCTGCAGGGACTGCCTGGGTTCTTCCTTGCACCCCACTACAAGGGTCGCGGCCACTAACAGGAGCCAAAGGGAAAGGTATGAGAAGGGCGTTGCCAGCTTATTGCGCATGAGCCGGAGCTTTACGCAGCATAAAATACAGGCCTAAGATCACAAAGGGGATACTGAGCCACTGTCCTGTGGAAAGAAGCCCCAGGGAATCCTCAAAACCGCCCTGGCTCTTCTTTACGAATTCCACGACAAAGCGGATGCTCCAAAGCATCACCAAAAAGAGGCCGAATAAATAGCCGGGCTTCATATACTTGTCGGTTTTCCAGTACAACCAGTAAAGCAGGGCGAATACCCCGATATACAGCATACCTTCGTATAGTTGGGCCGGATGTCGGTAGGGAATGGATTCGAGCTGCTGAGCAAATTGGGGATCATTGGCCAGGGCCTTATAAGCAGCATTAGGGTCTGGAGCTCCCGTTATGGACATGGCCCGGCCTGCCGGCATGTCATCCGAGTCCCGCACAAAGCGGGTGGCCAGGAAGAAAGATCCGTCGGTTACCTTGCCGTTGATCTCGCTGTTGAAGAAATTCCCCAGCCGGACCATAAAGGCGCCCAGGGCAACCGGTATGACCAGGCGGTCCAGCAGCCAGAGGATGTTGAATGATTTGTGGCGGCGCGTATAGAGGTACATCCCCAGGATCACCCCGATGGCGGCACCGTGGCTGGCCAGCCCGGTAAAACCCGTAAACTCGTAGCCGTTGATAATGCCGAACAGACTACCGCCTGCCTGTTCCCGGATGGGGAGCAGGATCTCCAACAGGTGGTCCCGGTAATAGTCCCAGTCGTAAAAGAAGACATGGGCCAGGCGCGCGCCCAGCATGGTGGCCAAAACGGTGTAAATGAATAGTGAATCCAGTTGGTCCCTGGAGCGGCCTTCCCGCTCAAAGATCCGTTTCATCAGGTACCAGCCCACCACAAAGGCCACGATCCAAAGCAGGTTGTAATATTTGATTTGCAGGATCCCGATCTTGAAGAGGGTGTCGTCCGGATTCCAGGTAAAGCCTAAAAAGTACATGCGCTTAGTTTGAGGTCAAATATAGTAATTCCGTCAGGGCACGGGATCATAACCGGAACCTCCCCAAGGATTACAGCTGATGATCCTTTTGAGCGCCAACCAGCCGCCCTTCAGCAAGCCGTGTTTCTGCAGGGCCTCCACCGTATACTGCGAACAGGTAGGGGTATACCGGCAACTGGGCGGGAGGAGCGGCGAAAGGTAACGTTGATAGATCCGGACCAGCCAGATAAAGGGTTTTGCCAGCAGTTGTGCCATTTTAATAGGTGTAGGTGGTCCCTTCCTTGCCGTCCTTAAGCTGGATGCCCAGGTCCGTCAGCGCATCCCGGATCCGGTCCGAGGTTTCATAGTCCTTATTGGCCCGTGCCCGGTCCCGAAGGGAGATCAGCAGTTGCAGGGTGCCGTCCAGCTTCCCGCTTTCTCCTGCAGCGCCGGCCCGGGAATCCGTGAGCCCCAGTACGTCATAGACAAATGCCTCCATGGTGCGCTTCAGTTCTTCTGCATCCGCAGCGCTCAGGTGTTGCTTGCCATCCCGTACCAGGTTGATGGTCTTAACGGCCTCAAAGAGCTGCGCAATCAGCACCGGGCTGTTAAAATCGTCATTCATGGCGTCGTAGCAGCGTTGCTTCCAGGCGGCTACATCAAAATCGGAGGTTTGGCTGACAGGCAGGCCGGACAGGGCATCCATGGCCTCCATCAGGCGGGCGTACCCTTTTTCGGCTGCCAAAAGCGCCTCGTCGCTAAGGTCCAGGATGCTGGTATAGTGGGCCTGCATCATGAAGAATCGGACCACGGCAGGCGAAAAGGCCTTGCTCAGGATGCTGTTGTCACCGCTGAAGATTTCTTCAGGCAGCAGGTTATTCCCTGTGGATTTAGCCATTTTACGGCCGTTCAGTGTGAGCATGTTCGCGTGCAGCCAGTACCGCACCGGCGCCTTGTCATTGCTGGCCTCGGCCTGGGCGATCTCGCATTCGTGGTGCGGGAATTTCAGGTCCATGCCCCCGCCGTGGATATCAAAGGTTTCCCCCAGGTATTTGGTGCTCATTACGGTACACTCCAGGTGCCATCCCGGGAAACCTTCACCCCAGGGGGAGGGCCAGCGCATAATATGCTGTGGCTCGGCCCGTTTCCACAGTGCAAAGTCCTGCGGGTTCTTTTTTTCATCCTGGGCGGTGAGTTCTCGCGTATTTGCGATCATGTCCTCCAGCTTCCGCCCGCTGAGCTTGCCGTATTCGTAGTCCTCGCTAAACTTGACCACGTCAAAATATACGGACCCGTTCTTTTCGTAGGCGTACCCCTTGTCCAGGATCACCTTGATGATCTCGATCTGCTCTACGATATGCCCGGTGGCCGTAGGTTCGATGCTGGGTGGCAGGAAGTTGAATTTCTGCAGGATGTTGTGGAAATCCACGGTGTAGCGCTGTACTACTTCCATGGGCTCGATCTTCTCCAGGCGCGCCTTCTTGGCGATCTTGTCCTCGCCCTGGTCGGCGTCGTCCTCCAGATGCCCGGCATCGGTAATGTTCCGCACATAACGCACCTTGTATCCGAGGTGCCTGAAATACCGGTAAATGAGGTCAAAGGACATAAAGGTCCGGCAGTTGCCAAGATGCACGTTGCTGTATACGGTAGGGCCGCAGACATACATACCGATATGGCCCTCGTGGATCGGGGTAAAGACCTCCTTTTTTCCGGTAAGGGAGTTGTGGACTTTTAGCGTTTGTTCCTTGTAAAGCGCCATCCGCGGCTTAAAATTCGGTTTCCAGGTTGATGTAATCCAGGAATTCACGTCGCAGGGATTCTTCTTCCTTGAAGCGTCCGCCGTATTCGGAGGTTACCGTGCTGCTGTCTACGTCGCGAATCCCGCGGGAATTTACACACAGGTGCTTGGCGTCGATCACGCAGGCCACGTCTTCGGTTCCCAGAACCCGTTGGAGTTCCCGGACGATCTGGATATTCATGCGCTCCTGCACCTGTGGGCGTTTCGCAAAATAATCGACAATACGGTTCATCTTGGAGAGGCCCACCACCGAACCGTTGGAGATATAGGCGATATGCGCCTTGCCTACGATGGGCAGCAAATGGTGTTCGCAGGTACTGTATACGGTGATGTTCTTCTCCACGAGCATCTCGCCGTACTTGTATTTGTTCTTAAAAGTGGAGGATTTGGGACGCCGGTCCGGGTGAAGGCCTGCAAATACCTCCTGCACGTACATTTTGGCCACGCGCATCGGCGTGCCCTGCAGGCTGTCGTCCTCCAGGTCCAGGCCCAGGGTCAGCATAATGTCGCGGACATTCTGCCGGATCCGGTCGATTTTTTCTTCATCACTCAGGACGAATGCATCCTCCCTCATCGGCGTCTCTTCCGAGCCCGAAAAGTGATCATCCCCCAAAGCTTCATACGTTGTATCCAAAGCCGGATCAATTTTCATCTCAATGAATTTACAAGAGGCAAAGATATACATAATATGCCACTTTATGGCCGGTTTGCGGGCCTTCACAACATAAATTCGTGTTAAGGAGGCCACGGGGCTATTTTTAGTTTGCCCAAACTTTGTCATGCGCAGAACAAAGCTACAAAACTGGCTTCTGGCCGGTTGTCTGCTCGGGGTTTCCTCTGGCCTTTCCGGGCAGATTTCACCCGATTGCACCACCGCCATACCCATTTGCTCCAATACGCCCGTAAATGGGGGGACCCAGGGGTATGGCGCAGATGATTTCGGCGGGACGTCGGCCACCGGCTGCCTGGAGCCTACCCTTACGGGTTTTATCGAATCCAACTCCGCCTGGTACCGCTTCCGCACCGGGGCTTCAGGGCAATTGGGCTTCAATATTTCCTTTGATCCCTCCGAGGACTGGGATTTCGCACTGTATCAGGCATCCGATTGTGGCTCCCTGGGCGATCCCGTTCGCTGTAATTTCTTCGACAACCGGGACGCTGAGGTATACATGGGCGTAGGGGAGGACCCTACCGGCAATCCGGATACCTATCTGTACGAACCCTGGCTGCAGGTGGAGCCCGGCCAGGACTATTACCTGCTCATCAACAATTTCAGCAATACCAATTCAGGTTTTTCCATCCAGTTTTCCGGTCAGATCTTTGTCACGAATCCCTATGATGCCCTGGACTGCTCCATCATCAGCAACCTGCTGGGGCCCCCGGTAGCTGCCTGCCAGGGGGATACGGTCCCGTTGGACGCCACCACGGCATCCGCCACGGGTTACCAATGGTTTTCCGATACCGGAAGTGGTTTTGTGCCGATTGCCGGGGAAACCGGACCGACCTTTACGGCTACTAACGCGGCGGTGTACAGGGTGCAGGTGGATTTGCCGGATGGATCCCAGGTGATCAGTGACGTGCAGGTTGGATTCAGTCCGGCGGCCATGGCCTATCCCATGTCTGACCAGGGGCTTTGTTCGGATGACGGAACCCTGGACCTTACCGCGCTGGATGACCAGGCCCTGGGCGCTCAGGACCCAGCCGATTTCAGGGTTAGCTATCACAGCAGCGCGGCAGACGCCCAACTTGGAGCTAACCCCATCACCAGCCCCTACAGCCCGGCACCTGGGTCGGAGACGATCTATGTGCGGGTTTCATCCCTGGAAAACCCGAATTGCTATGACGCTTCGGAATCTTTCCTGTTGGAGGTATTGGCTACACCCACTCTCGATTTTGAACCCCTCGTCTTTATCTGCGCCGACGGGGGCAGTGTAGCCATCGGGGCCGCCCAATCGGAGTCCGGGGTTACTTACCAATGGGACAGCGGTCAGACCAATCCCTCCATTACGGTAAATCAGCCGGGGACGTATGTACTTACCGCTACTGCAATGAGCCTGGGACAGATCTGTACCGCCCAACGCAGTGTGGAGGTTCAAATTTCTACGCCGCCCAATATATCCAATGTGCTCATCGAGGACTTACAGGCATCCAACACGGTAACCGTGGAGACGGACGCCGTCGGGGACTTTGAATATGCCCTTAACGATGGAGCTTTTCAAAGCAGCCCCGTCTTTCAAGACGTGCCGGCCGGTGCTCACCAGGTCCACATGCGCGATACCCTGGGTTGCGGCCAGGTTACCGAAGACATTACGGTTGTGGGCTTTTTGCCCTTTTTTACCCCGAATGGCGACGGCCTGAACGACCAGTGGCAAGTGGTGGGCATGGAAATGCTGCAAGAGCCGGTGATCCACATCTTTGACCGTTACGGAAAACTGCTTAAGCAAATGGATAGCAGTAGTTCCGGATGGGATGGCACATTTAACGGCAGGCTGCTGCCGGCCTCCGACTACTGGTTCCGGCTATCTTATCTCAATGCACAGGGCGAACGGGTGGAAGCCCGCTATCTGAATGCGCATTTCTCATTGAAGCGCTAAGGCCTTATAGAGGCCCGTCAGATATTCGATGAAATGCCCAAAAACTTCGCCGAAGGCATACTAAATCCGACCCTTACGAGTTATACTATACATAAAATTGTGCCCCAATTTCTATGAAAAGCCACCTGGTATTGCTCGTGTGCGGGTTGCTGTGCACCCAGGCTATTTTTGCCCAGAGCTCCAATTCCCCAGATTGCCGTTCCGCAATTCCCGTTTGTGCCGATACCGTGTATACTACATTCGCGGATGGCGGAGGGGATATCGATGATTTTGACCCGGACGTGATCCGGCAAACAGGCTGTTTGGAAAAAGGGAGCATCGCCTCGGCCAATATCGAGAACAATACCTCCTGGTTCGTTTTCCGGGCGGGGACCGGCGGGCAGGTAGGTTTTGACATCGAAGCGCTCAGTGATACGGCCGAATGGGATTTTGCCCTCTACGGGCCGGATGTGGACTGCGGGGACATCAGCAACGGCACGGCCCAGCCCATACGGTGCAACTACGAAGTAAACGAAACGCGCTTTACCGGCCTCGGGGTCAACCCCGAGAACGGGGACGTAGGCCAACCCTCGCTTACGGGCAACCAGAATACGTACGACGAGTTCATAGAAGTGCAGCCAGGGGAATTGTACTACCTGCTGATCAATAACTACAACACAAATTTTGACGGGGATCCGGAACCGTTTTCCCTGACCTTTACCGGGAATTCCGTAAACCAGGACCAGAACAACGCCTTGGATTGCACGCTTCGCGACGAATTCCTGGGACTTGATATCATAGCCTGTGAAGGGGATCCGGATATTACCCTTACCGCCCTGAACTCACCTGCAGGGCCCGATATTGCCAATGTTACCTGGACGGTGGATTACGAAGACGACGGGACGATAGACGCGACCTTGCCCGGTACCGGCACGGCCGGAGCGGAACTCGTGGTAGCGAGCCCGAATTCGGGACGGTATTTTGTGGAGATCGAAACCAATTTGGGGACCTTTATTACGGATGACATCCTCATCACCTTTTACGGCATCCCCGTATTGGACCGAATCGATATCCTGGACGATCTCTCGGACAGCAACAATATTGAAGTATTCGTTGTGGGAGACGGAGAGTACGAATACGCCATCAATGGTGGAGAGTACCAGGATTCCCCGATCTTCCTGGACGTACCTCCCGGGGAGAATACCCTGGTGATCAACGACAAGAACGGTTGCGGGACTACCGAACCCATCCCTTTCCTGGTAGTGGGATACCCGAAATTTTTCACCCCCAATGCCGACGGGATCCACGATACCTGGCATATCCTGGGGATCGAGACCTTATCGGATCCGGTCGTCTTTATCTTTGACCGCTATGGGAAACTGCTCAAACAGATCGATGAGACTTCTCTGGGTTGGGACGGGACCTTTAACGGCCGACCGTTGCCTTCCTCGGATTACTGGTTCAGGCTTGAATACAGCCGGGATGAGGCCGGCGTTCTGGTGGCCAACCTCGTGCGATCGCACTTTACCCTGAAGCGATAACCGGCCCCCGCCCACCCGAGATTGAGATAACCGCCCACCCTGCGACTGCTTTGCAGTCAGGCACAGGCATTGTATAAAGGAAAAAGGCCCCTCGCGGGGCCTTCCGTATTAAAAGAGTCAGGGTTAGTCCGGTTAAAATTGTATGGTATAGCTCAGGGCGACATAGTTGTTGCTCCGGTCCAACCGGGCATTTTCAATGGCGCCGTCATAGAGCACATCGTCCACCTCCTGTTCTGTGCGGCTGAAAGCCAGGTCCAACCGGTTCGGTCCCCAACTGTAGCCGATTCCGGCAGAATAGGTTTCCTGGTCACCCCAGAAATTATTGTCTGCAAACGGGCTCTGCGCCCAGCGGTAACCGCCCCGAAGGCTCAACTGCTCAATGCGCTATTCGCCGCCAACGCGAATGGTGGAGACACCACCCAATTCGGTATCAATTAAGTCGTTCTCGCCCGCAAAATTGGGGTCGGAGGTTGGGCGCAGCTGGGCTGTCCCGAAATCCTGATAGTCGTAGTCGAAGCTGATCAGGCCCTGTTGCCCGAATACCAGCGCCGCACTTCCTGTAAATTTGGCCGGGGTCTTAATTGTGTAGCGCTCAAATAAGTTGACCACGCCGAAATCGATATTGGTAACGGTGGGGTTCTTGTCCGCAAAATCCGTGTTGGCCTGCTGGGCAAAGTCGTCGAAGAGCCGGTACCAGGTGGGACTTTGGTAGCTGCCGCCAATTCGTATGAACTCATTGAGCTTGGCTATGGCCCCGATACTCATGGAGAAACCTTCTCCTTCGGTATGCAGAAAGCTGTCGAAGGTGGCTGATTGGATCGGGGATCCCGCATCGTAGCCGCTTTCGTCCAGGTACGTGAGGCGTTCATAAAGAACGGAGTGAAAGTTAAGGGAAGCCCCCAGGTACAATTCCTCGTGATATTCCCCAGCAAAGTTCAGGGTAAACTTGCTGTTGTACCCGCGTGTGCTTTGCAGATAGTCCTGATTCACCGTAGCATAATCGGCATTGGAAAAGTAGCTCGTATTGTTGTCGTCATCCGGGTCTACCGGGTCTATAAAGCCGGCCTGGAAACCTAAAAAGGCCTGCTGGTCCCCAAATCCGAGGCTCTCTCCGATATCCCGGTAGGCCTGTACCACTGTTTCACCATCCTGCACCCTCAGTGGCCCCAGCGGCACTCCTTCAGCGTAATTCAGGAAGTAGTTGTCGATCCCGAACGGACTGCTGTCGATTACCCGGTATTCGTCGTCAAAATTTCGGACCAGGTCATAATTCACGGCCAATGCCAGCTTGGTCCAGTCTGTACCGCCATTGCTTTTGAAAACGAAGACGCCACCAACCTGGTTCAGCTCAATTTGATTGATCTCCGTTCCGGTAAGGCTACCTCCGAAGCTGGCCCGGGTATCCCGGTTGTAATTGCTGCCCGTGAACGAGAGCAGGCTGTTGCCAAAGACCGCAGATCCCGCCGGGTTGATGTTCAAGGCGGAAAGGTCACCGCCCAGCGCCCCGAAGGCGCCTCCCATGGCCTGGAATCGGGCGGTGCCCTGTTGTTCCTCTAAACTGTACCTGAGCACATCGTCTAAGGTCTGAGCGCTGCCGATTGCACATACGCCGAGCAGGATGAAAGTGGTGATACGTTTCATGCTTCGTGATTTTAATGGATGAATGGAAATGGGTTAGTAGCGGCCTCCGCGTCCTCCTGAACGCCCTCCGCCACTGCTGCGACCACCGCCTCCTGACGATCTGCCGCCGCCGCCGCTACTGCGGAAACTGCCGCCCGATGACCGGCTGCTACCTCCGCTGCTCCTCATACTGCCGGAAGACCGGGATGATGAACGGGACGGGCTGCTGAACGATCCGGAACTGCGGCCCGAGGAACGGCTGGGCGCCCGATAGCTGCCCGAACTTCTTGCCGAACTGCTGGGGTTGCGATAGGTCCCGCCGCTGCTGCGGCCATAGCTGCGCGGTGCGCTGTAGCTGCGCGCCGAACTGCCGCGGTCGTTGTACCGGTAGGCGTTGGGGGTACGGGCACCACTCCTTGAGGCTCCGGTATAGGTACGCGCGCTTCGGCTACTCGTGCCATATCCCGGACTGGTGCGGGTGCTCCGACTGGACCTGTAGGCCCGGTTTCG
>JBNKHB010000009.1:0-22345 GCA_050290125.1 Robiginitalea sp. | reverse complement strand
GATCGACTGGGAAGGCCTGGAACGGGCCCTGGGGCCGCGCACCCGGATGATCGTGTTGAACAGCCCCCACAATCCCAGCGGGACCGTCCTTAAAAAAGCGGATCTGGAACGGTTAGAGCAATTGCTCCGGCCCACCGATGTGCTGGTCCTCAGCGACGAGGCCTACGAACACCTGGTCTTTGACGGGCTGGAGCACCAATCCATCTGCCGCTTCCCCGGCCTGCGCGAACGGGCTTTTGTCTGCGCCTCTTTTGGGAAGACCTTTCATGTGACGGGCTGGAAAATGGGCTACTGCCTGGCGCCCGCACCGTTTATGGAGGAGTTCCGGAAGGTGCACGAGTTCCTGATCTTTGCGTTGAACCACCCGGTGCAGCGGGGGCTCATGGAATACCTGAAGGATCCTTCCCGCTACCTGGAGCTCGGGGCCTTTTTCCAGCGCAAACGGGATCTGTTCCTGCAGGCGCTGGAGCCATCGCGCTTTATTATCAAACCCTCGGAAGGCACCTACTTTCAGCTGGCGGATTTCCGCGGCATTTCCGACGAAGGCGACGTGGCCTTTGCCGAGCGGGTGGCCCGGGAATTCGGCGTGGCAGGCATCCCCATTTCGGTATTCAACCTGGATAAGGTGGATAACGGGTTTATCCGCTTCTGTTTTGCCAAAAAGGATGAAACGCTCCTGCGGGCGGCGGAGGTCCTTTGTAAGGTTTAATCCATTGCCTGAAACACCCGCTGCACAAAACCACCGATCTCGGAAGGCTCCAGCCAGCGCAGGACCATCACCAGGTCCTGGTCCGGGCAGACCACGATAAAATTCCCGCCGAAGCCGGCCGCGTAATAGATATTCTCGGGCAGGCCGGGCCATTGCCGGTCACCGGGCTGGTTCAGCCACCACATATAGCCGTAATTCGGGTTGGGCGCCGAGGCAGTGGTCGCCTCCGAGATCCATTCGGAACTCAGCAGACGCTGGCCTTCCCAGATCCCCTCCGACAGGAATAAGAGCCCGAACCGCGCCATATCCTCCGCGCTGATAAAGATGCCTGCGCCGGAATGCCCGCCGCCGGTAACGGACTGCATCTTCAGTCCGTCCACCACCGTCCAGGCATGGTCGTAGCCGAACCAACGCCAGGTAGTGGAAGCCCCTATGGGGTCCATGATCCGCTCTTTCAGTACCTGCGGCATGGGTTGCCGCCAGAGATGGGTGAGGGCATAGGCCAGGACATTTACCCGTACATCGTTGTACTCCATGACCGTGCCCGGTTCCACTAGCTCGCGGTTCTTCCAGTCGTCGATCCCGCCTTCCCGGGGCGGCCGGTCCGCCCAGTCGTGCAGCCCCCAAAGCGTGCCCGACCAATCCGAATTCTGTTGCAGCAAATGCGCCCAGGTGATCTTTCCGTTATGCTCCCCGCGGAAGGTCCCGTCCCAGATATACTCCGCAACGCGGTCCCCGGTATTGCGGATGAGCCCTTTGTCTACGGCCAGCCCGGCCACCGTGGAAAGAAAGCTTTTGGTGACGCTGAAAGTCATGTCTACCCGACGCACCTCCCCCCAGGAAGCCACCTGGTAGCCGTTCTTTAAGATGATCCCCGCAGGCCCACCCCGCTGTTTGACCGGCCCCAATATTTCGTGGAAGGGCTCGCGCTGAAAGCCCTCGAGGATAGCGCGGCGCAAATCCCTGGGCCCCGAATACTCGTGCTGCTCCGCAAAGGCCACGGCCTCCGCCAACAGTGTAGGATCCAGTCCAAGGCTTGCCGGCTCCCGGCTTTCCCAGGGGCCTCCGGCAGGCGGATAGTAATAGGATTGTGCAAGCCCGTTGGCCAGGTAAAGGCAGGCGAACAGGCAAAGGAGCAGGGTTCTTTTCATAAGTGTCGTGTTGGCCCGGGAATCCTCCTAATTTGATAAGAAATTATTTCCCGGTGGGTTCCTGTAATTCCAGCCGCATCATCCAGTCCATCTGGCGGTCGCGGCCGATATAATACGGGTGTTTCCCAAATGTAACAAAACCGTGGCGCTCGTAGAACCGGATGGCCCCCGGGTTGTGCTCCCAGACGCCCAACCAGGCGTAGCCATAACCTTCGTTTCGGGCCAGGTCCAGTACTTGTTGAAGCAGTTCGCCTCCCAGGCCCTGGCCTTGGAATTCGGGCGCGATATAGATGCGTTCGATCTCCAGGCCCTCCGTCTCCTTTAA
Source organism: Robiginitalea sp. (assembly GCA_050290125.1). GTDB lineage: Bacteria > Bacteroidota > Bacteroidia > Flavobacteriales > Flavobacteriaceae > Robiginitalea. The sequence continues at coordinate 20,160 of JBNKHB010000009.1, read as the reverse complement.
TTCGGTCTGGGCTGCCCCGGTGTTCAGTTTGCAGTAGCCGGCGAGCTGCCCGCCCTGGAATGCGAAGAAAAATCGAGTGCCGGGCGTATCCAGTTCCTCAGCCAGTTGCTCCCGGCTGAAGGCCCGGTCCATATAGCTGCGGAAATCGTCCGGGTCGTTTACCTCGGCAAAGGCGGCGGTAAAGGTGCTATGGGAGAGTTCCCGGAGTTGGTCCAGGTCCTGATGTGTACAGCGATGCAGGCGAAGCGGTTCCACCACGCTAAAATACGGTTTGGCGTCCAAAACCCGATTCTGGCCCTGCCCAAAAAAAAGAAGCGCCCCTGGTGAGGGGCGCTTTCTTAAACGATAGTGGTAACGACTAAAGCATAAATAATTTTTTTGTCAACAGGACCATCCCGCTCCAAAAGTCATTGCGGTAGACCTGAACTTCATCCTGCTTTGGAAGTTGGCTGATTTGGGAATCCATAGCTTCTAGGTTTGTGAGTCTCAGTTTGGGGAAAAAGGCTCAAATGCGAAGCTAAAGCTATATAAGGATTCGGGGATTTCCGAATCTATGTTGTGAATGGGCTTTAAAATGTTGCGAAAAATATGAAATGGGCCGTAGCATCGACGAACGACACGCCGGATGCTGGTTCAGAGCACCATTTCCGGCACCTCAGCAGGTACGGTGAGCTTGCCCTCGGTGGCCTCGCGAATGGTCTCCACCGATACGCCGGGGGCCCGCTCCAGGAGCTTGAAGCCGCTTCCGGTCACTTCCAGGACCGCCAGGTTGGTCACGATCTTCTTGACGCAGCCCACCCCGGTGAGCGGCAGGGTACAGCGCTTGAGCAGTTTGGATTGCCCGGCCTTATTGGTGTGCATCATGGCCACGATGATGTTCTCTGCGGAAGCCACCAGGTCCATGGCGCCGCCCATCCCCTTTACCATCTTCCCTGGGATCTTCCAATTGGCGATATCCCCGTTTTCGGCCACCTCCATGGCCCCAAGGATGGTGAGGTCCACGTGCCGGCCGCGGATCATCGCAAAGCTGAGCGCCGAGTCAAAGAAGGAGGCGCCGGGCAGGGCGGTGATGGTCTGTTTGCCGGCATTGATCAGGTCCGGGTCCTCTTCGCCTTCAAAAGGGAAGGGCCCCATGCCCAGGATGCCGTTCTCGCTCTGGAATTCCACCTGGATGTCGTCCCGCACAAAATTGGCCACCAGGGTGGGGATGCCGATGCCGAGGTTTACGTAGTAGCCGTCCTGTACCTCTTTGGCGATGCGTTTTGCGATTCCGTTCTTGTCCAACATCAGCTGCGGGGTCTTACGGTGCGTTGTTCGATGCGCTTTTCATAATCCTTCCCCTCAAAGATCCGCTGCACGAAGATGCCGGGGATGTGGATCTGGTTGGGGTCCAATTGACCGGCGGGGACCAGCTCCTCCACTTCGGCAACCGTGATGGCGGCCGCGCCGCACATGCAAGGGTTAAAATTCCGGGCAGTGCCCTTAAAGATCAGGTTGCCGGCCTCATCGCCCTTCCAGGCCTTCACAAAGGCGAAGTCCGCCTCAAAGGCTCTTTCCATCACGTATTGTTTCCCGCCGAATTCGCGGGTCTCCTTTCCCTCGGCCACCTCGGTGCCGAAGCCGGCCGGGGTAAAAAATGCGGGGATACCGGCCTGGGCGGCACGGCATTTTTCGGCCAGGGTGCCCTGCGGGGTGAGTTCCACCTCCAATTCGCCGCTGAGCATCTGCCGCTCAAACTCGTCGTTCTCGCCCACATAGGAGGAGATCATTTTTCGGATCTGTTTTTGCTGCAAAAGCAGGCCCAGGCCAAAGTCGTCTACTCCGGCGTTGTTGCTGATACAGGTAAGGTCCGTATGGCCCAGGCGCACCAGTTCCGCAATGGCGTTCTCCGGGATGCCGCACAAGCCGAAGCCGCCCAGCATAAAGGTCATGCCGCTGGCCGTGCCCTGCAGGGCTTCCTGTGCATTGGCTACCGTTTTTCGTATCATAACTCGGGTTTGACGGAAGGGCTGGTCCTAGAAATCCAGGTCGTCCAGATCATCCTCCAATTCTGGGGTTTCCACCTCTTCTTCGTCCGTTTGTGTACAATCTACCCGGATGGAAAGTTCTTCCGGCTCCTCAAATTCCCCTGCGGAAACATCCAGTTCCTCATCCTCATAATTCTGTTTCATATACAGCGCCCAGATGGGCAGCGCCATGGAGGCGCCCTGCCCGTAGGTGATGCTCCGGAAGTGGGTGGACCGCTCCTCGCCGCCTACCCATACCCCGGTGACCAGGTTCGGCACCATGCCCATGAACCATCCGTCGCTCTGGTTCTGGGTGGTTCCCGTCTTCCCGGCGATCGGGTTGGTGAATTCATAGGGGTAGCCCGTAATAATCTCCTTGTATACGGTGGTATTCACGTTGGAATTGCCCCGCAGCCGGGTACCCGAACCGCCATGGGTGACCCCTTCCATCAGGTTGACCATGGCATACGCCACATCTTTGCTGAGGACGTCCTTGGTCTCGGGCGTATATTCATAAAGGACGGTCCCGTTCTTGTCTTCGATCCGCGTGACCATCACCGGCTTCACAAAAACCCCCTGGTTGGCAAAGGTCCCGTAGGCCCCGACCATTTCATAGACGTTTATGTCCAGCGTACCCAGCGCGATGGAGGGCACCTCCGGCACATCGTGGGTTACCCCGAGATTCTTTACGATGGAGACGACGGACCTGGGTCCTACCGCATCGATCAGCTGGGCGGTCACCGTGTTGACGGAATTGGCCAGGGCCGATTTTAGCGTATAGCTCCGTCCGGAATATTTCCCGTCCGAATTCTTCGGGCACCAGGGTTCCGGATTGCCGTGTTTCCCGGCCTCAATACAGTACTGGGTATCCGGGAGGGTATCGCAGGGGGAGCGCCGCAGCTGGTCGATTGCGGCCGCATAGACGAAAGGCTTGAAAGTGGAGCCGGCCTGCCGTGCACCCTGGATCACATTGTCGTACTTGAAGTGCCGGTAATTGATCCCGCCCACCCAGGCCTTCACATGGCCGGTCTGCGGTTCCATGGACATCATGGCCGCCCGCAGGTGGGTCTTGTAGTAGCGGATGGAATCCATCGGCGTCATCACGGTGTCCTTTTCAAAGACAGGGGGAGAATTCCAGTCAAACACGGTCATCTCGGTCTTCTGGTTGAAGGAAGCGCGGATCTCCTCCTCGGACTTGCCCTCGTTGTTCATCACCCGCCAGCGCTCCGAAGTGCGCATGGCGCGCTCCATGATCCCGTTGATCTCCTCCCTGTTCAGTTCCAGGAAGGGGGTGGTGGGATTTCGCTCCGGCGTGTTCTGGACGAAAAATTCCTTCTGCAGGCGCATCATGTGGTCCTGTACGGCTTTCTCGGCGTGTGCTTGCATACGGGAATCGATCGTGGTATACACCTTTAGCCCGTCCAGGTAGATGTTCCATTTGTCGCGCTCGCCTTCCAGGGCCGGTTTTGGGTTGTTTTCGATCCACTCCCTCAGCCACCTTTGGAGGTACATCCGGAAATAAGTGGCCAGGCCGTCATTATGGCTTTCCGGATTAAAGTTGATGTCCATTTTCTGGGCCTGCAGCGAATCGCTGACAGCGTCGGTAAGGTAGCCGTACTTGGCCATCTGGCTCAGCACGGTATTCCGGCGGTTGCGGGTGAGCTCCTCGCGCCGGATCGGATTGTAGAGGGAGGAATTCTTAAGCATGCCCACCAGCACGGCGGATTCCTCCGTCTTGAGATCATGGGGTTCCTTTCCGAAGTAGATCCGGGCCGCTGAACGGATGCCGTCCGCGTTGTTCCCGAAATCGTAGTTGTTGAGGTACATCTGGATGATCTCCTCCTTGGTGTAGTTGCGTTCCAGCCGGGTGGCGATCACCCATTCCTTTATCTTCTGTTCAATGGCGTCTACCAGGTTGCGGGAACGTACCCCCACGAAAAGCTGTCGGGCGAGCTGCTGCGAGATGGTACTGGCCCCTCCCCGGCTACCGAGGAAAAAAACAGCCCTTGCAAATCCCCGGGCGTCGATGCCCGAGTGCTCGTAATAGCGCGCGTCTTCGGTGGCCACCAGGGCATGTACCAGATTTTCGGGCAGCTGGTTGTAAGGGACGTCCGTGCGGTTGTCGTCCAGGAAGAATTTCCCCAGGGTCTGGCCGTCCGACGACAGGATCTCCGTTGCGAGGTTGGTCTGTGGGTTCTCCAGGTGTTCAAAGGTGGGCATCTCCCCGAAGACTCCCCAGGCGGCCAGCAGGAATACCAGGAAGACGGCTGCCACGCCGCTCCCGAACAGGATCCAGAACCACTTGATAAACGGCCAGAAGGAACCGTTGGCCGGTTGTTTTTTCTTCGGCGTCTTTTTTGAAGTCTTTGCCATGAGCGCTACTTATTCGTTTCTATCTGCAACCCTACATCCAGCACCCCGGGCAACTCCTGAAGGCCCTCTACGTTTCCGTTCTTTCGCATGGCATGGGTAACACTAATAGTATATACGCCAGTAACGGGAAAAACGACGTCTTTCTTATAACCTAATTTGCTCTCTTTGACGCTTCCCAGGCCCGAGCCCAGCCAGTTTCCCTGCACGTCGGCCATTTCGTATTCCAGTGTATCGCGCTGGGAAGTGCCGTCCGGACCTGTGAAATCCGCGATCAGGAACAAATTGCTGTACGGGTAGTCATCGTCATTCCGGACATAGAGGTAGAACGTATGCGCCTGGGTCGTATCCGTAGCTTCCACCTCAAACGCCAGCGCGCTGTCCCTATGCCATTTGCCGTCCGGGATGGTCTTGAAAGAGGAATAGGCCATGTCATCTGCACACCCTATACCGATCAGTATAATGAATAGAATCCCCGCTTTCTTAAGCATTTCGGGCCTTTTTTCGGTTATTGCGGCGTTTCTTCTTGCGATTGTTACGGCCTTTACCCTTGGGCCGGTCAAAACGGGTCAGGCTGTCCTGCCCCACCGCGTTCTCAAAAGCCACGTGGTCCTGGTCAAAATTGGTGGAAGCGTACTCTTCCAGGCTGCGGACTTTATTCTTCCGCTGGTTCACTTCCAGTATCTCAACCACCTGGTCCTTGGTGAGGGCGTGCCAGTTGGATGGATCTTCTTTATAGGAAAACCATAAGACCCCCTTAAAGATGTCGCTCTTCTGACAAAAGGCAACGCCTTTTTCCGTCTGCAACCGGGCATCCGTAGGCGGAAAGTCCCGCAGGGCATCCAGGTAGGTGTCCAGTTCGTAGTTCAGGCAGCACTTCAGCTTTCCGCACTGCCCGGCAAGTTTCTGGGGGTTCAATGCCAATTGCTGATAACGGGCCGCCGCAGTACTCACGGAGCGGAAGTCGCTAAGCCAGGTGGAACAGCACAATTCGCGGCCGCAGGAACCGATCCCGCCCAATCGCTGGGCCTCCTGCCGGTAGCCGATCTGCCGCATCTCGATCCGGATGCCGAAGGCCTTGGCCATATCCTTGATCAGTTGCCGGAAATCCACGCGGTCCTCCGCCGTGTAGTAGAAAGTGGCCTTGGAGCCATCGCCCTGGAATTCCACATCCGAGATCTTCATTTCCAGGCCCAGGATGATCGCCATTTCGCGGGACCGCTTCTTGATCTCCTCCTCCTGTCCGCGGCACTTCTGCCATTTGTCGATATCCCGTTGGGTGGCTTTGCGGTATATTTTGGGAAGCTCGGGGCCTGCGGATTCTTTTTTGCGCTTCATCTGCACGCGCACCAATTCCCCGGTGAGGGTCACAATGCCCACGTCATGGCCCGCCTTGGCCTGGGTGGCCACTACGTCGCCTATGGAAAGCGTCAGCTTTTCCGAATTTCTGAAGAATTCCTTTCTGCTGTTTTTAAATCGAACTTCCACACAGTCGAATTCCTGCTGTCCGGCAGGAAGCGACATGTTGGAAAGCCAGTCAAACACGGTCAGTTTATTACAGCCATCCGTACCGCAGGTACCGTTGTTCCTACATCCGCGCGGCTGTCCATCCGAACCGGTTGAACAACTGCTACACCCCATGTGTTATATGTTGATCCCGGTCTACGGACACCTGCCCGGCCGGGAAAGGGTTCAACTTTACTTAATTCCCGTAAATATAGGACAATTTTAGGACGGCAACGAAAACGCCATCGCTTTTAGCATCTCCTTAGGAGTGCTTCAGGCAATGGTGTTGGATGCCCTGGCGGGGCTGCTTTTCTTCTTGAATTTCAGCACCTCGGAGCGGCCCTTCTTAAAGATCTGGTTGCTCTTGACGCGTCCTTTGCGCAGTTGTTTTTGCTCCTCGTACGGCAAAGCGACGATCTCCTTGCAGGCATCCGAGCAACAGTTGTCCATCTCTGCGGCGCAGGCCTCGCACTGGATAAAGAGCAGGTGGCATCCCTCGTTGGCGCAGTTGATATGTGTGTCGCACGGGGCGCCGCACTGGTGGCACTGGGCAATGACATCGTCGGAGATCCGCTCGCTGCGGCGGTTGTCGAACACGAAGTTCTTGCCGAGGAATTTGTTCTCCAGCCGCTGGTCGCGGACCTGCCGGGTATATTCAATGATGCCCCCCTCCAGTTGATACACCTGCTGGAACCCTTTGTGCTTGTAATAGGCACTGGCCTTCTCGCAGCGGATGCCCCCCGTGCAGTACATGACCAGTTTCTTGGTTTCCTTATGATCGCTGAGTTGCTCCTCGATCAGGTCCAGGGAATCGCGGAAGGTATCCACGTCCGGGGTTACCGCCCCCTGGAAATGCCCGATCTCGCTTTCGTAGTGGTTTCGCATGTCCACCACCACGGCATTGGGGTCCTCCAGCAATTCGTTGAAGGTGCGGGCATCCACGTGGACGCCCTTGTCGGTCACGTCAAAGCTGCCGTCGTCCAGGCCGTCGGCTACGATCTTGTGCCGGACTTTCACCTTGAGCTTCAGAAAGGATTTGTTGTCCTGTTCCACCGCGATATTCAGGCGGACGTTCTCCAGGAAACTGATGCTGTCCAGGTGCGCCTTAAAGGCCCGGAAGTTTTCGGCAGGGACCGAAAGCTGGGCGTTCACCCCTTCGCGGGCTACGTAGATGCGGCCCAGTACATCTTGCTGGCTCCAGTGGATGAACAGGTGGTTCCGGAACAGTTCCGGATTGCGGATATGTGCGTATTTATAGAAAGAGATCGTGAGCCGGTCTTTCCCCGCCTCATCGATGAGCGCTTCCCTTTCCTTTGCACTTAACGTATTGTACAGTTGCATGCTATACCAATGCTTTAAGTAACGGATTCGATAAAAGGTGCCAAGCTGCTTTTCACAACTCCCCGCGGATCATTTCAAGCGGTTGAAAGATCCGCGGGGAGTTAAAAGAAACAGCTGGGCAAAAATAGTCAATTAGTGAGGAATGTATCTAATTATCAGCACAAAATAAGGGGGCGTACTCTCCTTGATTGGGGAGAAGAAATAAAAAAAGCCCCGGGAAATTCCGGGGCTTCGGGACCGCAATCCAGCTTCTTCTTCATAGCAATATCGTGAAATGGGCTTGCGGAATCCCACGGTACATTGCGTGCTTCTGATGCAGATTCAACCAATAGATACAGCAAAAGGAAAAAGGTTGCTTTTGCGGTTGTGATACTCGGAAAAGAAATGGTAATTTAGCCTTCCACTTATTAATTGAGCATACTTATGAGCAGCGAAAAAGACGCCAAATTAAAAGCCCTTAAACTCACCTTAGACAAGCTCGACAAGACCTATGGAAAGGGTGCGGTGATGAAGATGGGAGACGATGTAATCCAGGATGTCGAGGTGATCCCGTCGGGGTCGCTGGGCCTGGACATCGCCCTGGGCGTTGGCGGCTATCCCAGGGGGCGGGTCATTGAGATCTACGGCCCGGAATCCTCCGGAAAGACCACCCTTACGCTGCATGCGATCGCCGAGGCCCAGAAGGCCGGCGGCATTGCTGCCTTTATCGACGCGGAACACGCCTTTGACCGTTTCTATGCGGAAAAACTGGGCGTGGATATCGACAATCTGATCATCTCCCAACCCGACCACGGGGAGCAGGCCCTTGAGATCGCGGACAACCTGATCCGCTCCGGCGCCATCGACATCATCGTGATCGACTCGGTTGCGGCCCTGACGCCAAAAAGCGAGATCGAAGGGGAGATGGGGGATTCCAAAGTGGGGCTCCATGCCCGGCTCATGTCCCAGGCATTGCGGAAGCTTACAGGCTCCATCAGCAAGACGCGGTGTACGGTGATCTTCATCAACCAGCTTCGCGAAAAGATCGGGGTGATGTTCGGCAACCCGGAGACTACCACCGGAGGGAACGCCCTGAAATTCTACTCCTCGGTACGCCTGGACATCCGTCGTTCCACCCAGATCAAGGATACGGACGGCGAGGTGCAGGGGAACAAGACCCGGGTAAAGGTGGTGAAGAACAAAGTGGCTCCGCCCTTCCGCACCACGGAATTCGATATTATGTACGGCGAGGGCATCTCCAAAGTGGGCGAAGTCCTGGACCTGGGGGTAGATTATGAAATCATCCAGAAAAGCGGCTCCTGGTTCTCTTACGGGGATACCAAACTGGGGCAGGGCCGTGATGCCGTTAAAATACTTCTTAAGGATAACCCCGAACTCCTCGATGAGCTTGAAGCCAAGATCAAAGAGGCCATAAAGGCGGTGAAAGCCTAACTTTCTCCGATTTAGCGGTTTCCAAGCAACCTTTGGCCTTCAGGATCATCTTGTAAAGTGAAATACGAACAGATGATGCGTATGAAGCGTTTTTTGAGAAGCTTGGCTGTTGCAGGGTTCGTTTTGCTGTTCTCGGGATGCGACGTTTCGGACGACGGTCCGAATTTCCACTATGTATTCCTGCATATCACGGACGTAGCGGTTCCCGAAAGCTTTCAGCTGAATGAAACCTATGAGATCGGTGTGACCTATCTCCTGCCCAACGGGTGCATCAGCTTTGAGGGGTTTGATGTGAATAAGGAAAGCTACACTACCCGGCAGGTAGTGGCCGTTGGGATCGAATTCGAGAACATGGCATGCACGCAGCAGATTGAAGAAGTTCAAACGAGTTTCGAATTTGTCTGCCTGTACAACCAACCCTACCTTTTCCGATTCTATTCAGGCACGGATGCAGACGGAGCTCCCCAGTATATTGAGGTGGAAGTCCCGGTTGAATAGGACCTCACCAACCCCATGAACAGGAGCCTGCAGGAAATCTAACCAACATTTTGACCCAGGAAGAACTCATAAAACGATGTAAAAAAGGAAATCGCGCGGCCCAGGAAGAACTGTACAGAACTTACGCCGCCGTTCTTTTCGGCATTTGTCTGAAGTATTCCCGCAACAAGACGGAAGCGGAAGATAATTTGCATGACAGTTTTATGACCATTTTCGATAAGATACAGCAGTTTAAATCCAGGGGGTCGTTTGAGGGTTGGCTCAAAAGGATCACGGTGAATACCGTGCTTCAGAAATACCGCAAACAACAACCCCTCAGCCTGGTCGCGGAAAATGTGGAGGCGGATGACGGACAGGGGGATGCGGCTCCGGAAGAGATCCCGCTGGGCACCTTGCTCAAGTACATTCAGGAATTACCCACCAAATACCGGATCACTTTTAATATGTACGTATTGGACGGGTATTCGCACAAGGAAATCAGCCAGGCCCTGGGGACCTCGGAAGGCACCTCCAAATCCAATTTGGCGCGCGCACGGAGCATCCTGCAGGACAAAATAAAAAACACGAAAATAAACATAGCCTAACACAATACACATGGACAAAAATCACACCGACAAGCGTTTCCGGGACAAACTCGGGGACTATGCACGGGAACCGGACCCCCATGTGTGGGAACGGATACATACGTCCCTGAATGCCAGAAAACGGCGCAGATTGATCCCCGTCTGGTGGTACCTCGGCGGAGCCGCTGCCGTGTTGCTGCTAAGTCTTTTCTTGCTGAATCCGTTCAGCGAAACCGAATTGGAAACCCCCGCCGTTTCGGATACGGAAGCGGTATCACCGGATTCCAGCCAGGATGAAAACGGGGATACCCTTCGCGAGGAAACCACGGCTCCGGCCCGGGATGCGGTTGCGGAAACGCCTGCTGCTAATACGCAGGATGACGACCAGGGAGCTGAAAATGATCAGAGGGAAGGCGCTCCGGGAGTACAACCTGCTTCCGATACGAACGCGGCTACCGCTGTGGCGGGAAACACCCCGTCGGACACCCGGTCCCAAGGCGACCAGGAGGGCAGGCAAACACCCGATCCGGGTGTGAATGCGGTGGCCGTGGCCGAAACCGCGGAGGATGCTGTGGAACAGAAGCAGGGTTACCGCGAGCAGGATCCCCTGGAGTCGGATGCCGTTGAAACGGCGCAACCTTCCGTTCAGGACACGGAAATCGTTCCTTCGGATACCGGGATTGCGGTTGCTGAAGCTCAGGAAGCCGAGGAAATCCTGCAACCGGATAAATCCGAATCCGAAAAGATCTCCATTTTCGATGCCATCGAGGAAGCAGAAGAGGAAGCCGTTGCCGAAACCGGAGAGAACCGCTGGGCCGTCGGGCCGAGCATCGCCCCGGTCTATTTCAACTCCTTTGGGGATGGCTCGCCCATCTCGCCCAATTTTGTGGCGAATAGCAAATCCGGCACCATGAATCTGAGTTACGGCCTTACCGTGGCTTATGAGGTGACCAAAAAATTAAGCGTGCGCTCCGGCATCCATAAGGTGGACTTCGGCTACAACACGAACGATGTGGCATTTAGCCCGAATTTCAGTGCAGTCCCCGCCTCCCTGATCCAAACCATCAGCTATTCGGAGAATTCCAAGAATGTGGTGGTACAGAGTACAGCGGACAACCGCACGCCTGCAGTGGATCCGGTATCCAACGAAGTGGCTGCCCCCAGTTTGCGGCGAGAGGGGCGGATGATGCAGCAATTCGGGTACCTGGAGGTGCCTTTGGAGATGCAGTACAATCTGGTGGACCGGAAATTGGGCCTGAACGTGATCGGCGGGGTAAGTTCGCTCTTCCTGGTGGACAACTCGATCAGCCTGGATGCGGATGGCGCAGTTACCGAAATTGGTGAAGCCACCAATATGAACGATGTGAGCTTTAGCACGAATGTGGGCCTGGGCGTGTATTACAAACTCAATTCCGCGCTGCACGTGCAGGTGCAGCCGATGTTCAAGTACCATATGAACACCTTTAGCCAGACCAATGGCAGCTTTCAACCCTACAGTATCGGAGTGTACAGTGGCGTGCAGCTGAGATTCTAAAGATACCGATCGGTACTGTGGTGTTGGTTAGATGTTAGCCTCCTCCTGGAGGCAGCATTCGGAAAACGTCCTGATTTCAGGGCGTTTTCTCGTTTAGGCCATCGGCCCTGGAGGGTGTTGAAGGTTATAGAGAAGCAAGTTACGCACCTCGTCGCGCAGCCCGGGAATATCCGCCGCGGTCATACCGCGGGTGGAAATAAAGGGATGAACCTTTGCGCGTACCGGACCGGGACCCCCGCCGAAGAACCGGAATGGAAAGCGCTTTTTGTTATCGTAAAAGGTTATGGGCACAACCGGGATCTCGTGATTGATCGCCATTTTAAAAGCTCCGTCTTTGAATTGGTCCAATAAGACCTCCTCGTCGGGAACGCCCCCTTCCGGAAATATACAGATGCTCAACCCGCTTCTCAGGCGGCGCTGGGCGCGCAAATAGACGGCGGAACGGCTTTTACTGCTTTCCCGATCCACCATAATACTTACCCTTTTATAGAAGTAGCCGAAAATGGGGATGCGCACCAATTCCTTTTTCCCTACAAAGACAAAAGGGTTCCGGCTTACCCTCAACATTGCCATAATATCGAGCATGCTGGTGTGGTTGGCCACCAGCATGTAACTCTTCCCGCGTTGTAACCGCTCATCGTAACGGATCCGGGGCACACAGCCCATACCGTACAGTATAAAAGTAGCCCAGACATTCCGGGCCAGCCAGAAAAACTGGCTGTACGTACGCTCGGAAAGGGTAAATAGGATCAGGAAAGGGAGGAAAACGAGGATCGGCAAGGTCACCAGGATATAAAACCAGCAGCGCCATAACGCCTGTGCCCCTTTGATAAGCCCTCCTTTCATGCGTCCTAAATTAAGGGTTTTCGCTTCCTTCCAGGCCCTACCCGGCCTAATTCTGCTTCCGGAATTTGGTATTTGGGAATTGGGATATACATTTGTTCCCTCTGAAATAAGCCATTATGCCTAGAATCCTTACCGGCATCCAAAGTACAGGTACCCCGCATCTGGGAAACATCCTTGGGGCGATCCGGCCGGCCATCGCAATGGCTTCGGACCCTAAGAACGATTCCTTCCTCTTTATTGCCGACATGCATTCCCTTACCCAGATCAAGGATGGGGAACAACTCCGCAATAATACCTACGCCACGGCGGCCACCTGGCTGGCATTTGGACTTGATATCGAGAAAACCGTGTTCTACCGCCAGAGCGATGTACCCCAGGTCACCGAACTGGCCTGGTACCTGAACTGTTTCTTTCCGTACCAGCGCCTGACCCTGGCCCACTCCTTTAAGGACAAGGCGGACCGGCTGGAGGATGTCAATGCCGGCCTTTTCACGTACCCGATGTTGATGGCGGCCGACATATTGCTCTACGACGCTGATTTTGTGCCGGTTGGAAAGGATCAGTTGCAGCATTTGGAGATGACCCGGGACGTGGCCTCCCGGTTTCATGCGCTGGCGGGGGAAACCTTCGTGATCCCGGAGGCAAAGGTGCAGGAACACACCATGTACGTGCCAGGGACGGACGGGGAAAAGATGAGCAAGAGCAAGGGCAACCTCATCGATATCTTCCTGCCCGACAAGGCTTTGCGGAAGCAAATCATGGGGATCGTAACGGACAGTACGCCGCTGGAAGAGCCTAAGGATCCGGATACGGATACGGTATATGCCCTTTATAAGATCCTTGCTGACGAAAACGAGGTAGCCGAAATGCGGGCCAATTACCTCGGCGGGAATTACGGTTACGGCCATGCCAAACAGGCCCTGTACGAATGCATCATCCGGAATTTCGCAGAGGCCAGGGAACGTTTTCACTATTACATGGCCAACCCGGCCGAAATCGACCAGGCGCTGCATTCGGGGGCCGAACGGGCTCGTGCGGTTGCCGATGAAGTGCTGGGGCGCGTCCGTCACAAGCTGGGATACGGCACCTGAGCCAACTTTGCAGTTTATCGAGCGAACCGACTGCGCAGTCGGTTTCCTAATCCCGATGCCCCCCGGGAATGACCCCGAACCGGATTTGGGGTCCCTTTTCCCGACCATCTGCCATTCTGATACCCCTTGAAGCGGCTAAAATCCGGGGGCACCAACCGGCCCGTCGGTATCAGGATCGACGAATGGCATAGCGCTTCCCGGCGGAACTGCGCACAATCCCCTTTAATTCCATCCTCAGCAAGGCTGCAGCCGTCTCCGAAACGGATCTTCCGCTCTCGGCAGCGATTTCATCCAGTTCCAACTCCCCGGATTCCAGCAAAAGCCCGCAGATTTCATGATCCAGCGGTGGAAGGTCCGCGGGCAGTTTAACGGACCTCGCCGGTAACTCCTGCCCCGCCACAATCCATCCCAACGCCTGTGCCATTTGGCCGGCATCCAGAAGCAACTGGGCCTTTTGGGCGCGGATCAGGCGGTTACATCCCTGGCTGTAAGGATCATCGGTGCGCCCCGGTACGGCAAACACCTCCCGGTCATAGCCGAAGGCCATATCGGCGGTTGCCAGGCTCCCCCCTTTCTCCCCGGATTCCACTACTACGGTAGCCTGGCAAAGACCGGCGATGATGCGATTCCTTCGGATGAACAGGCCGGGTTCCGGCACAATGCCGCTCTGGAATTCGGAGATCAGGCCGCCATTCCGGCAAATCGGCCCGCAATACCGCTTATGCCGGGCCGGGTAGACCCGGTCCAGGCCGTGCGCCATGCAGGCAATGGTCTGCAGGCCCAATTCCAGAGCCATCTTTTGGGCACAGATGTCCACCCCATAGGCGTAGCCGGATACGATAATGGGTTTTAGCGGTGAAATATCTTCCAGGAATTGTTCACAAAACCGCTTGCCATAGGCCGTCATGTCCCGGGTTCCTACTACCGCCAACAGCGGACCTTGCTTAAAATCGATACGGCCTTTGACAAAGAGGGCGATGGGCCCGTCCGGGCATTGTTTCAGGTATTCCGGATAGTCCGGGCAGCGGTAACTCAGGCAGTGAACGCCTTCTTTGCCCATCCAATCCAACTCCTTTCGCGCCATCTCGTCAGTTCGCCTGTCCTTTATTGCGTTTACCAACTCCTGGGGCAGGAATCCGCGGCGCAGTAGCCGTTTGTCGGTAAAAACCGCCGATGGACTTCCCGCCAGCTCGATCAGCTTCCTGGCCTTTATCGGTCCAAGGCCCGGTATCCGTTGGATTTTTAAGACTGATAATTTCTCATTTTCAGTCATTTAGTTGACTAATTCACAATTTAGGCGCTCTTTTCTGTTGATAAAAGCTTCCGGGCGGCTTTGATCGAAATGTTAAATTTTCCCATCTTTGTAGTTAATGGGAATCGCCGAACACATAGAATCGCTTCTTTACCGGTATCAGTGCGTAGTTGTGCCCTCTTTCGGGGCATTCCTGACGCAAATAAAACCTGCCTACCTGCAAAAAGACAGCAATACCTTCTACCCGCCCTCCAAAGAGCTGAGTTTTAACGCCCAGCTCAAGTCCAATGACGGCCTGTTGGTCTCCCATATTTCCCAGTCAGACCACAAGAACTACGACGAGGTGCTCTCCGGCATCGAGGCCCAGGCCAAAGCCTGGTTCAAGACCCTTTATTCAGAGGGTTCTCTGGATTTTGGGGCCCTGGGGGTTTTTAAACTGAACGCCGAGCGCAAGATCGTCTTCCAGCCGGCGGATAAGAACAATTACCTGGCGGCGTCCTTTGGCCTCAGCGGCGTACATGCCAGCCCGGTAACCCGGGAAATGCTCAAGGAAGAAGTGGTGGAGATGGAGGAGCGCATCCCCTTTATGATCACGCCGGAAACGCGTAAGGAATTTGGCCTGCGTCCCTATTTCAAGTACGCGGCCGTGGTGCTATTGGCACTGACCACCGGCCTGAGCGCCTTCACATACTACCAACGCCACAATGCCTCCGACGCCCTGGTAAGGGAAGCCGCCCAGCAGGAAGTATCCAGGCACATTCAGGAGGCCACCTTCTTCAGTACCTCTCCCCTGGAACTGCCCTCCATCCACCTGGACGTGACCCGGACCCGCAAAGGCAGCCACCACATCATCGCAGGGGCCTTCCGCGTACGTGAAAATGCGGACAAAAAGATCCGCCAGCTACGGGATCGCGGATATGATGCCCTGTATATCGGCGTTAATGCCTATGGGCTGCACCAGGTTGCATATGGCAGCTACTCAGATCCTGCCGAGGCGCTTGAGGCCCTCCATAAAATCAAGCGGACCGTATCGGCGGACGCCTGGTTGCTCTCCGTTAAGTAGTCAGAATCCCCTTTGACTTCCTCGGAACTTCTGCCCGGGGACCCTATCTTTGACCAAAATTACGCGCATGAAGCCAAAAACGCCCAGCGATTCACGCACCATCATGACCGATCTGGTCTTGCCCAGCGAAACCAACCCGCTGAACAACCTCTTTGGAGGCGAATTGCTGGCCCGGATGGATCGGGCCGCCAGTATCGCCGCACGCAGGCACAGCCGCCGCATTACGGTCACCGCGTCGGTTAACCACGTGGCGTTTAACCGGGCCATACCCCTGGGGAGCGTTGTAACCGTGGAAGCGGCCATATCCAGGACCTTCCGCACCTCCATGGAGGTGTATATCGACGTGTGGATCGAAGACCGCTTTAGCGGGGAACGCACCAAGGCGAATGAGGCGATCTATACGTTTGTCGCCGTAGATGACACGGGGATTCCTACCGAAATTCCCCCGTTGAAGCCGGAAACCGAGGAAGAAAAGCAGCGTTTTGAGGCAGCGCTGCGCCGAAAGCAACTCAGCCTGGTACTGGCGGGTAAAATGGAGCCCAATGACGCCACTGAGCTAAAGGCGCTGTTTACGAAGGGCTCCTAAAAATCAAAGTTGTCCGGGTCCGGGCCAAAGCGCTTGCCGCGATCCATGGCATCCAGGAGATCCACATCCGCGGCACTCAATTCAAAATCAAACAGGTCGGCATTTTGGATGATCCGTTCCTTCTTGGAGGACTTGGGGATGGTGACGACCCCTTTTTGCAGGTTCCAGCGAAGCACCACCTGGGCAATGGACTTCCCGTATTTCTCCGCAAGCCTTGCCATTTCCGGGATCTTGAAGATCTCTCCCTGCATGAGCGGTGACCAGGCCTCATACTGAATGCCCTTGGCCCTGCAGAAATCCTGAAGCGGTTGCTGCACCAGGTAGGGATGGAATTCAAGCTGGTTCACGGCAGGTACTACCTCGGCCTCGCCCAGCAAATCCTCCAGGTGGTGCTGCAGGAAGTTGCTCACCCCGATGGCGCGCACCCTTTTCTCCCGGTAGAGGCGCTCCAGGGCCTTCCAGGTCTCCTTGTATTTGCCCGCAACCGGCCAGTGGACCAGATACAGGTCAAGCACTTCCAGCCCCAGCCGCTGCATACTGGCGTCGAACGCCCGTAAGGTCGAATCATACCCCTGGTCCGAGTTCCAAACCTTGCTGGTAACAAATATTTCGGAACGCGGCACGTCACTGTGCGCTACGGCCCGGCCCACCCCGGCTTCGTTGCCATAGATACTGGCCGTATCCACATGCCGGTAACCGGCTTCCAGGGCCCAGTCAACGGCACGCTCCACTTCCTTCCCTTCTTCGGACAGGTAAACGCCCAAGCCCAGATAAGGGATCTCAACGCCATTATTCAGTGTAAATGTGCCTTGCAGGTCTGTAATTAAACTCATTGGTATATTTTAAAGTTGGTAGATCCATTCTTCGGGATTCAGGCGCGTGGCGTCCCGGTACAGGTAGAATTTCAATTGGGTCAGCCCATTCGTACGGTTGGTGAATATCTCGCCCAGGGCGTCCTTGGTCTTCACCTTGTCCCCCTTCTTCACGTAGAGTTGTGAGAGGTTGTAATAGGTGCTGATATAGTTCCCGTGCTTGATCTGTACGCCCTTATTTCCTCCGGGCACCGCCAGGATGGCGATCACCTCTCCTTCAAAGACGGCCCGGGCCGTGGCGCCCTGGTCGGTGGCAATGATAACCCCGTTGCTTTGGTGTTTGATCCCCGGGTATACCGCATCCGTATAGATCCCAAAGCCCTGTTTCTTGATCCCCTTCTCCACCGGCCAGATCAGTTTCCCTTTATTGGCGGAGAAATTACTGGCCAGGATGGTAGCTTCAGGGGTGAGCGCAAAACGGCTGCTGGAAGCCGTACCGGCCCCGCTCTCCCGGTTGGAGGCTGCGATTGCCGAGCGGATCAGCCGTTCGATCTGGCGGTCGATGGCCTGTGCTTCTTTGCGTTTGGCCTCAATTTCGGCGGCATAACTGCTTTCGTTCTGGCGGATGGTCTTTAGCAGGTCCTTTTGGCTCTGTACCTCTGCCATCAATTGGTCCCTGACCTGCCGGTTGCGGGCAATGATCTGATCCTTATCCTTCCGCTGCAGCACCAGGTCCCGGTTGAGGGAATCCAATTCTTCGGATTTCCGCTGGATCTCCTGGCCCTGTTTCTTGCGGAACCGGGTGTATTGTTTCATGTACTGCATCCGTTTAAAAGCCTGGTACCAGCTTTCGGACGACAGCAGGAACAGCAGCATGTCCTGACGGGAGCGGTTCCGGTAGGATTTGCGGATCATGGCCGCATAGTCTTCCTTGAGGGTCTCCAGGTCCGTACGTAGCTTACTGATGTTGCGGATGTTTGCGTTGATCTGCCGGCTCAGCAGGTTGGACTGCTGATTGGTGATCCGAATCAGTTGTTGCTGCCGGTTGATCTTCTGGTCCAGGGCTTCCATTTGGTCCAACACGCTGCCGCGCTGCTTGCGTTCGTTAAAGAGCAGCCGGTTGATCTCGGCGATCTCATTTTCCAGTTGCTGTTTCTTGGCTTCCAGATCCTTTTGCTCGGCGGACTGCGCAAAGAGTGCGGGTGCCGCCAGCATGCAGCTTAAAAAAAGGATCCTGATCAGAGCTATTCTCACTGCCGTGTTCACTTGGCCGCAATCGGGTTGTAACCGTCCGGCACCTTATAGGGAAACCTCAGGTCCCGGTTCAGCTCCACCTGCCGGTAGGTGAGCCCGATGGTCACCCGGTCGTTCTGTTCAATGGCCGCGATGTGCACCTGGTCCGGGACGATCTTGCCCTGGACCTCCTGATAACTGGCATAGCGCACCTCCATCAGGCGTTTGGCCAGGGGTTGCGACAATTGCTGGGCGGAAAGCCGGAAGTTCCTGGGTTCGATGTTAAAAAGGAATTTATACAGGTCCAGGTCCGCCCTGGGCTTCAATTGGTAGGCGTCTTCGGTAATTTCCATTTCGTATTTCTGCTCCCGAAGGTCCAAAACAGCCTGTCCCAGCAACAGATTCTGCAATTTGGCAAAATCGATCTCCGATCCGAGCAGATCGCTTACATAGCCAAAGTCGCCCTCAAAGTACTCGTTCTGCAATTTATTGTAGAAGGATACGCGCTCAGGGGTGATATACACCTTGATGACGCCGAGCGGCGCGCTCATCCAGATCACTTCGTCCCGCTTCATCCGAAGGCTAACGGTAACGCTTTGCTGGCTTGCGCCGTCCGAATAATCAATGCCCAGGCGGCCGTTCAGCGTATTAAAGTCCGGGACGCCGCTCATATGGTTGCGGATGACGTTGCGGGCCGTTAAGCGGTTGTCCACCTCCCCCCCGGAAATGGACTTAGTGCTGCCGCATCCCCAGAGCAGAAGTACAAACAAGGCCAAGAGGCCACTGCTGCCGAACCTTCGCATCATAATCCAGATTTTAATTTCTCCCTGTATCGGTTTTCCTCTTCCGTTTTACCGAGGGCGGCATACGCCTCCGCAAGGGCTTCGTACAATTGCCGTGCCACAGGGCCGTTATCCAACAAAAGTTCTTCGCCCAATTTCAGAGCGGAGACCGCCTCTGCGGCTTTTCCCGAACCGAGCAACGCCTTGCCCCGGGTATAGTAAAAATACGGTTGCAGCGGAAAATATTCGACCGCTTCCGCCGATAGCTTCTCCAACGCACTCCAATCTCCCGAGGCGAGCAGCACTTCCGCCCGATTCCGGTAATCCTCAAGGCTGCCGGCCACCGGCTCCGCATCCCGTGGCGCCTCTTCCGTTTCGGAGAGGGGATCAATAGCCGGTTTCTGTAATTGCATTGCCCGGGCCCTCAATACTTTTACTGGGGGCGTAAGCGGAACGAGTTCCAACTGCGCCAGGGCCTTGGTGCCATCCCCGCTGTTCACATACCACTGCGCCAGGTTCATCCTGAAGGCGGATCGCTCCAGGGGCAGTATCCCGGTCATGGCTTCCGGGTCCTTGTGCTGGGCTTCCAACGCCTGCATCAAAACATGTACGTGCCAGTATTGCTGGGGGTCGCCCGTAACGGCAGCAAGGGCATAAGGCTCCGCCGCCGCGGGTTGCCCGGCCGCCACCAGTACTTTGGCCAGTTCGTGGTCCAGTACCGGGTTGTTGGGTTCCATCTCCTTGCACTTCATCAGCAATTCCTGCGCCCGGTCGTAATTCTCGATGCCTTTTTCCTTCAGCGCTTCAAAAAAGGTTTCCTGAAAAGTATCCGTATATGCCTCCAGGAAAAGCTCCGCACTCTCTTCCTCCTGGGCGTAGGCCGTGAAGCCTGCCAGCAGAAGTGCAAACAGTATTGCGCTGAAAACCCTCTTCATAGGAGCTGTCTCTTTATTCCTTGCCGGTACTGCCGAAGCCCCCGGCGCCGCGGGCCGTCTCGCTGAGCGCTTCCGCTTCGGCCCATTCCGCACGTTCGTGTCGGGCGATGACCATCTGTGCAATCCGGTCGCCGTTGGAAACGGTTACCGATTCATTGGATAGGTTCACAAGAATCACACCAATCTCGCCGCGGTAATCCGCATCCACGGTCCCCGGGCTGTTCAATACGCTAATGCCTTGTTTGGCGGCCAGGCCGCTCCGGGGTCTGATCTGAGCCTCATACCCCACGGGAAGTTCAATAAAAAGGCCG
>JBNKHB010000008.1:0-22684 GCA_050290125.1 Robiginitalea sp. | reverse complement strand
GGACGGCTGGCCGCCTCCTATCCCGCAGCGTACTGCTATATGTTGCATCACCCCGAAGTGGGAACCTGGTTGGGGGCCAGTCCGGAATTGCTGCTGAGCTATTCGGAGGGTTGGGCGGAAACCGTCTCCCTGGCCGGAACTCAGGCCGCAAACGGTTCGGGCCCTGCCCGATGGGGAAGCAAGGAACTACAGGAACAGGGCCTGGTCACGGAATACATCCTGGACCGCATCCGGACCATGGGATTGGATCCTCAGCCCGGGTCACAGGAATCCGTAAAGGCCGGAAGCGTATGGCATCTCAGGACCCCGATACGACTGGCTGCCAAAGCCAGGCAGTTGCCTCAATTGTTAGCTCAGTTGCATCCCACACCAGCCGTATGCGGCTATCCACCGGAAGAAGCCCGCGCTTTTATCCGAAGGCATGAAAATTTCAACCGGGAATACTATAGCGGCTTTCTGGGCGAGCAGAATTTGGAAGACCCCGACACCCTTATTTTGTATGTTAATTTGCGATGCATGCGGCTTTTCGGAGACAAGGCCTATGTATATGTCGGGGGCGGGATTACCGAAGCTTCCGATCCCCGGGCGGAATGGGAAGAAACCCGCCAGAAAAGTGCTACCGTCCTTTCCGTTCTCAATATTTAGCCGTGGTATTGGTTTAGCTACCGGCCCCTTCGTATTTTTGCGCTGCTTATGAAGTATTCCGCCATTCCCGCCGCACATACGGTGGTAGACCGCTGCAAGCATTTGGAGATCCGGCAGGTGGTCATTTCCCCAGGCTCCCGAAATGCCCCGCTTATCCTGGGATTTACGGAAGATCCGTTTTTTGAGTGTTTCAGCCTGGTGGATGAGCGCAGCGCCGGGTTTTTCGCATTGGGATTAAGCCGGGTAAGCGGCGAACCAACGGCCCTGGTCTGCACTTCCGGCAGTGCCTTGCTAAATTATTACCCGGCCCTTGCGGAGGCCTACTACAGCCGGATTCCGCTCATCGTCCTCTCGGCGGATCGCCCTCCTTATAAGGTAGATATCGGTGATGGACAGACCATTCGGCAACAGGGCGTATTCCAGCACCACATTGGTTTCCAGGCGAGTTTGATGCAGGACCTGAGCCATGCCACCTCCCGCATTCGCAGGCCGGAGGGCCCACTGCCGGAAGATCCCGAGGCCTTGTCGGGGATGCAACATGCCGTGCAGCGCTACAATGAAAAATTGATCGCTGAGGGGATTTTGCGCGCCAGGGAAGAGCGGATGCCGGTGCATTTGAATATCCCTTTTGAGGAACCACTGTACGCCACGGTTCCGGAGCCCCCGGTGAATCCGGGGCCAATAGCGCCCCGTCCGGCAGAGGAAATCGATGAAGACTGGGAACAGCTGCGCAAGAGCTGGCAGTCCGCCCGAAAAAAAATGGTACTGATAGGGGCCCAGGATCCGGGCTTGTTATCAGATGAGGCCATTGCCCGCCTTGCCGCCGACCCCTCCGTTCTGGTATTTACGGAGACTACCTCCAACGTGCATCATCCCGCGTTCTTTCCGAGTATCGACAGCATAATTGCCCCGCTGGAACTGAAGTCAGACGGGGAGGCGGGATTCAAAGAACTGCAACCGGAGGTCCTTTTGACCCTGGGTGGTATGGTGGTCTCCAAAAAAGTGAAGCAATTTTTGAGGCGGTATCCGCCCCGCGAACACTGGCATGCCGATCCTTTGCATGCCAATGATACGTTTTACTGCCTGAGCCGTCACCTGCGGCATAGCCCGGACCAAGCCCTGAAACAGCTACTGTCGGGCAATGCGGAAGCAACGGAACGGTCCTATCGCGTCCGGTGGGAAACCCGACGCGAGGCCTACAGGGAGCGGCGCAGCAACTACCTCAGTGACCTGCCGTTCTCTGATTTCTCAGCGTTTCATTGCATTTTCGACCAGCTGCCCGCCGAATTAGACCTGCACCTGGGAAACAGTTCCACGGTGCGTTATGCCCAATTGTTTGAAATGAACCCGGAGCACCGTATCTATTGCAACCGGGGAACCAGCGGGATTGAAGGAAGTACGGCCACGGCCGCCGGGGCCTCATGGAATTCGGACCGGCCGAGCTTGCTGATTTGCGGCGACCTGAGCGCCTTATACGATGCCAACGGGTTGTGGCACACCTATCTTCGCCCGGATTTCCGGATGATTGTGATCAATAACGGGGGAGGGGGTATTTTCCGAATCCTCCCGGGAGACATTGGGAACCCAAACTTCATAAAGTATTTCGAGACCCGGCATGGACGATCCCTTGAACCGCTGTGTGAACTCAACGGCATGGATTACCTGAGCGCCGACTCAGGGATCAGCCTCTCAAAAGCGCTTGAAACCCTCTTTGAAGAAGGGACACGCCCCCGCTTGCTCGAGGTATTTACGCCGTCCGAGCTGAACGACCGTATTTTGCTCGGTTACTTTGAATTCCTATCTTAGGGAGTTCATAACTATAACCCTATTAAACACTAATCATTATGAGTAAGAGAGATGATCTCATTCAACAGTATGCGGTCCATATCCGCGAGAAATTCGGGCAAAATCCGGACATGGATCTGTTGACGAAAGTAACGGTAGGCCTGGGCCCTGCTATCTACAATCTGGATGCCTCCAAGGTATCCGGAAGCGACGATAAGGAGCTCGAAACGGTCAAACAGAACTTCCTGATGAAAAAACTGGGTCTGGCGGACAGCCCGGCCCTGATGGATGCCATCAACAAGGTGATCGATGACTACGGGCGCTCGGAACGGAATAAACACCGGGCCGTCATCTATTACATGCTGGCCCGCCATTTCAAAAAGGAATCCGTCTATAATTAAACTCGGTTATGCACCGGAATCAAACCGTTCTATGTGGAACGGTTTTTTTATACATTCACTACTAGCCAATGGAACTGGGAGCCTATAACGAACTGATTGTTTTACGCCACATCCGGCATGGCCTGATCCTGGGGGATTCGGAAGGGGAGGAGATCCTGCTGCCCGTCAAGTACGTGCCTGAATCGGCCGTGGAAGGGGATACCCTCCGCGTGTTTTGCTACCTGGATCACGAGCAGCGGCCTGTTGCCACAACCCTGCAGCCTCTCATCACCCGGAATGCTTTTGGCTTTCTGGAAGTTGCAGAAGTGAATGATTTTGGGGCTTTTCTCAACTGGGGCCTGGAGAAACACCTCTTGGTGCCTTTTCGCGAACAGCCGGAGCGCATGAAGGCGGGGCAGCGTTATGTGGTGTATTGTTATCTGGACCTGGTTTCTTCCCGGTTGGTGGCATCGGCCAGGATCGAACGCTTCCTGGATAACGCGGATGCGGAGTTTGCTCCTGGCCAGGAAGTGGACCTTTTGATCTACCGGGAAACCGAACTCGGATTTGAAGCGGTTATAAATGACCGCAGCAAGGGGCTTGTCTTCAGGGACCAGGTGCACAGGAAATTGGCACCAGGCGATCGCCTGAAAGGCTATATCAAGGATGTAAGACCGGATCACAAAATAGATCTGATCCTGGAACCACCGGGATATCGCAAGCTGGAACCGGCCGCTGAGCGGATCTTCCTGGAGTTGGAGCGCTCAGGGGGATCCCTGCCGCTTACGGATAAATCTTCACCGGAGGAAATTCGCAACCGGCTGCAAATGAGTAAAAAACTATTTAAAAAGGGGGTAGGGATCCTTTATAAGGAGCGGCGTATTGAGCTGCGGGAGGATGGCATCCGTATTCGCTGAGTGCCGTTTGAGGTCTGCCCGGTAATGGAATCCCTTTAGGTGGCAAACGGAAGGGGCTGATTATCCGCAATTTGGTTTGTTGAATCTTCTTAAATTCTTTACATTTAGCGCAAGTATAAAATGAGCTGACCTATGCCTTTTATTGAAGAAAGTGACTTGCTGGAGCTCCACAAGGATATTGATAAAGCCCAGATTATCAATGAACGCCTTCTGGACCAGATCAAGTATAAGAACAAGGAATTAAAGCGCGCCCGGCTCCAACGCAATATTTTTGCGGGCGTTACCGCGATATTCCTCATCGGTACGCTGGCCATCGCTTCCTTTACGGTTGGCCTTACCTCAAGCAGTTCCAAGCCTTCTGCGGATTATGTGAATTTTTCCATAGATAGCCTGGAGGTCATCAAAAGCAGACTCGACAACCTGAAGCAGCAGAACGAAGAGCTGAGCCTGGTAAAGGAATTCTACCTGGCAAAGGCATTCATCGAGAAAGAAAAAATTTATTCGGTCCAGGTAAAAGCCTTTGTTGAAAACAACATGAACCTGGCCTCGGAATCCCTTTCCAATACTCTCTTTGTTAAGACTAATCCCTTCTACGCGTATTCGCTGGGTAATTTCGAAACACTGGAGGAGGCTCAGAAATTCCGGCGTGAACTGGTTTCCATGGGATTCCAGGACGCCTTTGTGGCATCCTACCAGGACGGCAAGCGGATTCAAATAGAAGACCCTCAGTAACATTGCACAACTTTAAAATCTGGTTACAGGCGGCGCGCTTACGGACGCTTCCCTTATCCGTTTCCGGAATCCTGGCGGGGACCGCCGTGGCGGCCAGCCTCGGGCACCGGGATCGTTTACTTTTCTGGCTGACGATCCTGACCACCCTGGCCTATCAGGTGACTTCAAATTTTGCGAATGATTACGGCGACGGCGTTAAGGGTACCGACAACGATAACCGACTGGGGCCGGTCCGCGTCCTGCAGTCTGGTGCATTGAGCCGCTCAGGCTTAAAACGGGGTGTCATTGCAGCCGCAGCTGTGAGCGCAGTGCTGACCCTGCTCACCCTTTGGCGTGCCTTCGGTACAGGGCACCTCGGATATCTGGCCCTTTTCATATTGCTCGGGGCCCTCTCTATCTGGGCGGCCATACGCTATACCGTAGGGGCCGGCGCTTACGGCTACCGGGGATTGGGAGACCTCTTCGTTTTTCTGTTCTTTGGCATCCTGAGCGTTATGGGCACCCAATTTCTTTACACGCTTGACCTGCCGGCCGTTGCCTGGCTGCCCGCACTTTCAATTGGGGCACTGGCCACTGCTGTCCTCAATCTGAACAATTTGAGGGACCGGGAATCCGACCGGGAGGCGGGAAAAAATACGCTGATCGTAAAAATTGGATATGAAAACGGCAGGCGGTACCACACCGCGCTTTGTGTACTTTCCTTTGCGGCTATGACCGCTTATGTAATGATACGCGGTGCGTATTGGCCGCTTGTATTCTGCCTGTTGCCCTTTGCAGTTATAGGGATTCACCTGATTAGAATATGGCGGATCCGTAAGCCAACCGAACTGGATCCCGAGCTTAAAAAGGTTGCCCTGAGCACCTTTGCCAGCGCCTTGCTGCTCTATTTTGCGCATGATTATTTTTTGTAAATTTGGCAGTATTAACCTTCTAAACCTTAGTGACTTTGGAACAACCTATAAAAATTCTCATCGTTGAGGATAATGTCATTATTGCAGACGATATGCAGTCCATGCTGGAGGAGATCGGGTATGAGATCGTCGACAATGTCATTGTCTATGAGCAGGCGGAGGAAGTACTGAGAACCAAGCAGGTAGACCTGGTCCTGATCGATATCATCCTGGCTTCGGACAAGACGGGAATAGATCTTGGGAAACATATCCGTGAGAACTACGATATCCCCTTTATCTTCGTTACCTCCAACTCGGATCGCGCTACGGTGGAGAACGCCAAAACGGTCCAGCCGAACGGGTACCTTGTAAAGCCATTTGAGCAACAGGATCTGTATACCTCCATTGAGATCGCCCTTTCCAATTTCACTTACGGGAGCAAGGGTTCCAAAGGGAATGCTCCCCAGGCGGAGACGGAAGATACGCTCGCATCCAATTCAGTGCTCAAGGATTCCATCTTTGTAAAGAAGCAGCACCTTTACTACCGAATCCAGTTTGACGATATCATGTTCATCAAGGCGGATAATGTATATCTGGAGGTGAATACGAAGGATAAGAAATTCCTGGTGCGTTCACCGCTGAAGAATTATCTGGAGAAATTGCCGCAAAACAAATTCTACCGGGCCCATAAATCCTATATCGTAAATGTGGACCATATCGATGCCATCAACTCCAAGGACATCATGATCAACAATACGTTGATCCCGATCTCCAAAGACTTCAAGGAGTTCATCATCGATGCTATGAACAGCTGATCCCGGGGACCATTTAGCCACCAAAAAACTCCGGGCGGGCATTTCACAACACTTTTCGGTCCCTTCACAACAATTACTTGCTTACGGGCACGCCAGGGTCCTATATTAGCGTTGTAATAGTGGATTAATTTTTTCATTTTCATATAGTGTTCTCGTAAAAGGGTCCTATCTAAAGCGGTAGGGCTCTTTTTTTGTGATGGCCCCCGGCAACGCGTAATTCTGATAGGCCTCAATGGATAAGATTCCCCACATCTTACTGTTAGGATTAAGGCTATGCCTCTGCGCATAGCCTTTTTTTTGGTCTTTCCCGCCACCCTGGGCGGCCAGACCACATAATGCCGGGGATATACAACAATTCCTATGCGATGCCGTTTAAAAAAGGTAAGTTTGACACTGTGGGATTCATCTCGGAATCCGCTTAAATTCGGGGCGTAGGGCGTAATTTATGAGATCGATTTTAGCCATGGCAATCTGGGTGCTGCTCATCTCGCTGCAGAGCGAAGTGCGCGGACAGGATCTCACTGTTCCCGATGTCAACAGCCTCGAAACCTTTAAGGGGCAGCCCACCCACACTGATAAATTCAATTTTTTCTTCGATACCTCCAACCGTTACGAGGAAAATTCGGCCTACGACTGGCTGGACACGGTTACCTCCGACCTGAACGAGGCCAAACGCCGGGGGGACTCCACCGCCATCCGGGACTACCAGTTGATCCAGGCCCAGGTTTATTTTGACCTTGGCGACTACAACAAGAGCGTTGCCCTGGCCAACGACATGTATCTGGATATTCCGGAAGACGACCGGACCTCCATGGAAACCTTACTGAACCTCATCGATAGGAACTACGGACAACTCCAGCTCTACGATAAACAGATCGAGATCCGAAAGGAGAAACGGGAAAAGGGATACACGGAAAACATTGCCTTCTGGGATATCTACTCCAATCTGGGCATGCACCGCAAAGCCATGCGGGACTACATTATGGAAATGAAGCGGACCATCGACAATACGGATCTGCTGCAACTTTCGGACTACAACAACAACGTGGGGAATTTTCTGCTGCGCGACAAATCGGCCGCGGCCGCTCTGTCTTATTTCAAAAAAGCCCAGGGATATATTGTGGTATACCTGAACGATATCAACGATATCAAGACAGAACAGGAGGTAGCCCGCGCAGAATTGCTGCGGTGGATCATCGACGGAAACATCGGCAAATCCTATGTGCTGCTCACCCAATACGATGAGGCCCTGCCCCATTTGGAGAACAGCATTGCGGTGATCGAGGAACAGCACCGGGAAATTTATCAGCAGGATATCGTGGAAAATACGCTGGCACTGGCGGAAGCACACCTGGAACTGGATAACCTCAGGAAGGCAAAGGAATACCTGGATGAGCGGCTGGAGATCAAATCCGTAGAATTAGTCTTGCGGCACAACCGATTGCTGGCTGCCTACTACGACCGGATCGAGGATTACCCCAGCCAGGTGCGTTATTTGCGCCGGAATGTCCGCTTGCGCGACTCTATAGACCTGGCGGAAACCTCCAGGCGGAAACAGCAATTGCTGGCGATTGTGGCGAACGAAGAGCTGGAGAGCTCCAAGATGATGATCGACGCTCAGAAACAGGAACTGGAACGTGGCCGGGCCGAATTGCAGGCCCAGGACATGCGGATCAACCTGGTGTTCATTTCCCTGGTCTTTACCCTTCTCGGCTTTGCGGGCCTGGTATATGCCTATTTGAAAAGTATCAAGAACCAGCGATTGATCGCGGAACAGAAGCACATTATTGAGACCTCCCTGGTGGAAAAGGATTCCCTGCTCAAGGAGATCCACCACCGGGTAAAGAACAACTTGCAGATGGTCTCCAGCCTCCTGAGCCTGCAGACCAAGAATACCCGCAGCCGGGCTGCCATCGAAGCGCTGGAGGAAGGTAAGACCCGCGTTAAGGCCATGGCGCTCATCCACCAGAAGCTCTACCAGAACGACGATCTTTCGGTGATCGAGATGCAGGGTTATATCGAGAGCCTGATCAACAGCGTGCAGTCCGTATTCAAAAAAGGGGGCCACAACATCAACATCACCATCGATGCCGAAGGAGTTGAACTGGACATTGACCGCGCAATACCTTTTGGCTTGATCCTGAATGAGTTGGTCTCCAATTCTTTTAAATATGCCTTTCCGGACGACGACCAGGAGGGGCAGATTTATATCCATATCCGCAAGAACGGAGAAGGCGGCTTCTTTGAGTACACCGATAATGGGGTGGGCATGCCCGACGACTCCGATGAGCGGGTGAATAACTCCATGGGGATCCGGCTGATGCGGCGCCTGGTAAACCAGCTGCAATCTACTCTCAACGTCGATAAAACGGCCGAAGGGGTTCGCTTTTGGTTTAATTTTAAATAACTTTGGGAGAAAGGATTCTCCCATGGAAATTACCTTCTTGGGGCATGCCGCCCTCCGCATCCGAACCGCATCCCACGAACTGATCGTAGACCCGTTCATCACCGGGAACTCACTCGCCAAAGACAAAATCCGCCTGGATGACCTGAAGCCGGATATTATACTGCTTACTCATGCCCACCAGGACCATACCCTGGATGTGGAAGCCCTTGCCAAGGCAAGCGGGGCCACCATCATCAGCAATTTTGAGATCGTCAGCTATTATCAGAATAAAGGACTGGACGGGCACCCGATGAATCACGGAGGCGCCCGCGATTTCGATTTCGGCTGGCTGAAATACGTCAATGCGGTGCATACTTCGTCTTTCGGAGACGGCACGTACGGAGGGCAGCCCGGAGGATTCCTCCTGAAATCGGGAGGCAAGCATTTGTATATTGCCGGGGATACCGCCTTGCATATGGATATGAAACTCATCCCGTTGTACGGAAAGCCGGACCTGGCCGTCTTGCCCATAGGGGATAACTTTACGATGGGCGTGGATGATGCCGTGCAGGCCTGCGACTTTATCGGTTGCGATCGGGTGCTGGGGGTCCATTACGACACCTTCGGTTATATCGTGCTGGACAAAGGAAAAGCCCGGACCGCCTTTGAATCGGCCGGTAAAACTTTATTGCTGCCCGAGATCGGCGAAACTGTTACGGTTTAGAACCGCCGTCCCCATGAATGCCATCTATACTTCGTACCGCCTGAATT
The DNA here is from genome assembly GCA_050290125.1 of Robiginitalea sp. Taxonomy (GTDB): domain Bacteria; phylum Bacteroidota; class Bacteroidia; order Flavobacteriales; family Flavobacteriaceae; genus Robiginitalea. The sequence continues at coordinate 13,363 of JBNKHB010000008.1, read as the reverse complement.
TCAAGCGACCGGGGGGGACCTCCCGGGGCGTTCTCACGGAAAAGGAAACGTTTTTACTGCGCATTGAGGACGGCAACCAATGGGGCATCGGGGAATGCGCCCTGTTTCGCGGGCTAAGCGCAGACGACCGTCCGGGTTACGAAAACCGCCTGCAATGGGCCTGCCAGCACATCCACCTGGGCATGGAGGCCCTTAGGGAAGAACTAATCGAATGGCCCAGCCTGGTTTTTGGTTTGGAGCAGGCGTTCCGGTCCTTTCAGTCACAGGATCCGATGGAGCTCTTTAATTCCGATTTTCTGAGAGGTGAAGGACTGCCCATTAACGGCCTGGTCTGGATGGGGCCTCCGGAATTCATGCAGCAACAGATCGAAGAAAAACTCGCCGAAGGGTATCGCTGCCTGAAATTGAAAATAGGCGCCCTGGAGTGGGATTCGGAACTGTCCTTACTGCGGGCGCTGCGGCATCGCTATCCGGCAGACCAACTGGAAGTCCGGGTGGATGCGAACGGCGCTTTCTCCCCGGAGGAGGCGGAGCAGAAATTACAGGAGTTGGCCGCCTTTCAACTGCATTCCATTGAACAGCCTATCCGGGCCGGACAGCCGTCTCAACTGGCAGACCTTTGCCGCCACAGCCCGGTACCCATTGCGCTGGACGAGGAACTCATCGGGTGTTTTAATACAGAATCGGCAGAAGAATTACTCCGTGAAATACGGCCGGCTTATATAGTGTTGAAACCCAGTTTGATAGGGGGGTATCGCGCTTCCGAAACCTGGATCCGCCTGGCCAAGGCGCTTGGGATTGGCTGGTGGATTACCAGTGCACTGGAAAGCAATATCGGCCTGAACGCCATCGCACAGTGGACCGCGCAGCTCGGCGTGACCATGCCGCAAGGCCTGGGAACGGGCGCGCTGTTCACCAACAATATTGACAGTCCGCTTCGCACGGATGGGGGCCGCCTTTGGTATCGGCGGGAGCACCCCTGGAATTTACCGCAAATTACATCCATATGTACATAGAACAAGGATACCGTGGCCGGTTGGGCCTCTGGAAGTATTTGATCTTGCCGGCCGGTATTATCGCATTGGGGGTCGTCAACTATATCTCCATCGTGCTTTCTCCGATCAGTGTGGAAGAAATGACGCGAAAGATGATCGCAGAGATTGGCAAGAATACGTTTCTGGCCCTCAACCTGGCCTTTATGGCGGTTGGCCTGGCCATTGTATGGGGCTGGACCAAACTGGTGCATCCGCAATCCATACGGTCGCTGACCACTTCCCGCAGGAAGGTGGACTGGCGAAGGATCTTTTTTGCCTTCTGGCTCTGGGGCTTGTTAACCGTGCTACAAGTGCTGATCGCCTACTGGATCTCACCGGAGGACTACATCTGGAATTTCCATTGGGACGCCTTCTGGAAGCTGGCTGTGCTTGCGATCCTGCTGGTACCGCTGCAAACGAGTTTTGAGGAGTACCTCTTCCGTGGGCATATGATGCAGGGGTTAGGCATCCTTTCCGGCAACCGCTGGGTCCCGCTGCTGATCACTTCGGTCCTCTTCGGGATGATGCATCTGGGGAATCCGGAGGTGGAGAAAATGGGCCCGGGCATCATGGTGTTCTATATCGGCACCGGCTTTTTCCTGGGGATCATCACCCTAATGGATGAAGGCCTGGAGCTGGCCCTGGGTTTCCACGCCTCCAATAACCTGGTCACCGCCCTGCTGGTCACTTCGGACTGGACAGCGTTCCAGACCGATTCTATCCTGCTGGATATCGGGGAACCGAAGGTTAGCTGGGACGCATACATCCCTATTTTCGTTATTTTTCCCTTGTTGCTCTACGCTTTTGGCCGAAAATACGGCTGGAAGGATTGGAAAGGAAAGCTTTTTGGCAAAGTACTCAGCCGCGAGGAAGCGGAAGCACAATTTAAACTGGAATCCGAATGAAAACAAAATTGCATCCGTCGTTTCGGCTCAACGGCCATCTCATTGGAAAGGATGAAATATGGGACGTGGCCTACAGCCTGGTAAAAGAAGGGGAAGACTATGAGCAGGAAGCCGGTGAATTCCTGCTGAGTTGGATCGATCACCGGGAGACCGTAGCCATGCAGACTTCCGGATCCACAGGAAAACCAAAGATCATAGAACTTGCCAAGAGCAGCATGGTGAACAGCGCTCGCGAGACTGGCGATTTTTTTAAGCTCGGAACGGGTACGCGCGCCCTGTGTTGTTTGTCCGCCGCCAATATCGCCGGAAGAATGATGCTGGTCAGGGCCATGGTCCTGGGTTGGAATCTCAGGCTAATCGCCCCGGTTTCAGCACCGCTGGAGGAGGTAAGTGGGAGTTTCGATTTTGCCGCCCTGGTGCCCTTGCAGCTCAAGAAGTCCCTGAACAAGCTGTCCCGGATCCGCACGGTGATCGTCGGCGGCGCCCCCATTCCACCGCCAATCCTGGCAGCATTACCCTCCTCGGGCTCCGCGGTCTGGCAAACCTACGGGATGACCGAGACGGCTACCCACGTGGCATTGCGCAAACTGAAGCGCATCGACCCGTCAAAAGACCCGCTATCGCAAGAACCTCCTTTTGAAGCCATGCCCGGAATCCGTTTTGAAACGGATCGGGAAGGGCGTTTGGTCATAAATGCCCCGGAACGCCTGCAGGAGCCGGTGCGGACCAATGACCTGGTGGAGCTGGAATCCGAAACCCGCTTCCGCTGGCTTGGGCGTACGGACCGTGTGATCAATTCCGGCGGGGTGAAACTGCATCCGGAGCAACTGGAAGCACGCCTGGGAACCATGATCGATTCCCGATTCTTTTTGGCGGGACAGCCCGACGATACCTTGGGTGAACGATTAGTGCTGGTGGTGGAAGGCAGTGGAAATCCGGATAAACTCCAAAAATTGATTTCCGAGTCCGAGGCATTCGATACCTATGAAGTGCCAAAGGAGATTCATTTTGTAGAGGCCATGCGCGAAACGCCCAGTGCAAAAGTGGATCGGCAGGCTACGGTAGCTTCGTTGACGGACTAGGGGGCAGGGAAGCCGCTTACCACGGCATGTGCGGTTTGCTTGAGGAAGTCCGCTGTGGCTGCATCCAGGCCGGCGTTGTATTCAAAGGTTGCAGGATTCTCACCAAAGAGCACTTCCAGGAACATGGCACTGGCCAAAAAGGTCCCTTCAAGGCTTGCGTGAACATCGTCCGTGTGATAGAGCTCGACGTTGAGCGGATTCTCTTCGGAGAGCAAGCCAAAGGCTTCGCCAACCGGAATGATGCGGGAGTCCGTATCCGCCCCGGCGCGGTTATATGCGCTTCTCAGCACATCGAGCATCGCAGGCTCATTAGCATAAGCCCAGGTCATGTACAGCAGCACCTGAGTCCGGTCGTCGTCAACGGCATTGATCATACCCCAGACCGAAGCGTACATTTCATCCGGCACTATGGCGGCCACCGAAGTGTTTTCCTGAAGGACCACTATGTTCCATTCCCGGCTCGCAATCAGGTCCAGGGTGGCGTTTTCCTGCAGATGATCCGACAGGCTGTACCCCCCAATGGCCTGTACAATGATATTAAATTGGTTTGTTGGCCGATTCTCTTCCAGGAAACGGGAGAGGTGGAATCCGATCCCACTGTTGTAATAGGTATGGCTGTTCCCGATCAGCAAGACGTCCGTCACGCTGTCCTCTTCCGGTTCGGGCTCGGGATTGGCCTGCGTATCCGATCCGGCACAGGCGATCATGGCTATTATGAGCAAGCCGCAGATCGATTTCCAATATAGGGGAGAAGCTTTCATCGGGAAGTCCTAAATTTAACCATAAATCAAATAGAACACCTATGCGAATATTACTTACGGTACTGGTCTTTCTCCTGATGTGCAATGTACAGGCACAGCGAATCCTGCCGGAATCCGAAAGGGCGGAAGTTGTGGATGCCCTGCTGGCCAGGCGCCTGGACTCGCTCCTGCCGGTATTGATGGACCGGACGGGCATCGATATGTGGGTCATGATCTCCAGGGAGTACAATGAGGATCCGGTGTTAAAGACCTTTTTGCCGGCCACCTGGCTGAGCGCCCGGAGGCGCACCATGCTGTTGTTCTACCGGAATGCGGCCGCCGGCCGGATGGATCGCCTGGCCGTTGCCCGCTACAACATTGGGGAGAACATTCAATCGGCCTGGGACAAGGAAGAACAGCCGGACCAGTGGCAGCGCCTGGTGGAGCTGATCGCAGAGCGGAACCCCGGCCGCATAGGGATCAATGTTTCGGAAGACCATAACATTGCGGACGGCCTGGATAAGACCGATTACGACCTGCTGATGGCTAACCTGCCGGATTCTCTCAAGGCCCGGGTCGTCTCCGCGGAGGAGCTGGCCGTGGGCTGGATCGAAACGCGAACGCCCGAAGAAATGGTCCTCTACCGTCATCTGGCCCGAATCACACACAACATCATCGCGGAAGCATTTTCAGACAAAGTGATCATGCCGGGGCGCAGTACCACCACCGAGGTAGAGTGGTGGATGCGTCAACGCGTGACGGATCTGGGCCTCGATACCTGGTTTCACCCAACCGTGGATATTCAGCGGACCGCCGATAGTCTCAGAGGACATCTGTATTCGTTTTCCGACAGGCCGGGAAGCGAGGTAATCCGCCCCGGGGATTTGCTGCACTGTGATTTTGGCATCACGTACCTGCGGATGAATACGGATTGCCAGCAAATGGCATATGTTTTAAAACCCGGAGAAACCGAGGCACCGGAATACCTGAATGCAGCTTTATCCGATGGGAACCGCGTGCAGGATCATTTGACGGCGCAAATGAAAACCGGTCGCACCGGAAACCAAATACTGGCGGCTGCCCTGGAAGCGGGACGTGCCGAAGGCCTTCGCCCGGCGATATATACGCATCCGCTGGGGAGTTACGGGCATTCGGCCGGGACCACGATCGGGATGTGGGATGCACAACAGGGGGTGAAGGGTGCCGACGGCACCTCCTATGGCCTGAACCCGGCCACGGCGTACGCCATAGAGCTCAATGCCACAGTACAGCTGCCGGCGTGGAACCGGGATGTGCGCATCATGCTGGAAGAACCTGGTTTTTACGGACCGGAGGGATTCCGGTATGTAGACGGCAGGCAGACGCAGCTGCACCTGATCGGCGGCAGCGGCAAGCAACTCTCGGATTAGTTTGAAGGGACCTTAAATGGCGGAATCAGATCAGGTTTGCAGTACCCCCATGTTAAAGGCCTTTTCAATAGGCGCCTGATTGGCCGCTTCGATGCCGGTAGAGAGCCAGTGTCGCGTCCGTAGCGGATCGATAATGGCATCCGTCCACAGCCGGGCGGCGGCGTAATAGGGGGATATCTGGGCGTCGTAGCGCTTTTTGATCCGCTCGAATAATTCCTTTTCCTGCTGCGCACTGATCTTTTCGCCTTTTTTCTTAAGGCTCGCCGTCTCGATCTGCAGCAGCACCTTGGCCGCGGAATTCCCGCTCATCACTGCCAGTTCGGCACTGGGCCAGGCCACAATCAGCCTGGGGTCATAGGCCTTGCCACACATGGCGTAATTCCCGGCCCCATAACTATTTCCGATGATGATGGTGAACTTGGGAACGACGGAATTACTCACCGCGTTCACCATTTTTGCGCCGTCCTTGATGATGCCCCCGTGCTCGCTTTTGCTGCCCACCATAAACCCGGTCACATCCTGTAGGAACACCAGGGGGATCCGCTTTTGATTGCAGTTTGCGATAAAGCGGGTGGCCTTGTCTGCCGAATCGGAATAGATCACCCCGCCGATCCTCATTTCGCCCTTAGCGGTGCGTGTAACCTTGCGCTGGTTGGCCACAATACCAACGGCCCAGCCGTCGATACGGGCATAGCCGCAGAGCAGGGATTTGCCAAAACCCTCTTTGTACTGTTCAAATACCGAGTCGTCAGTGATCCGACCGATGATCTTAAGCATATCGTATGGTTCGGAACGGGATCCGGGCAGCAGCCCGAAGATCTCATCCTCCTTTAAGGCCGGCGGCCGGCTATCCTCCCGGTTAAATCCCGCCGTAGGCCGGTCGCCCATCTTTTCCACAATACTCCGGATGCGCTCCAGCGCATCCTTGTCGTCGGCCGCCTTGTAATCGGTGACCCCGCTGATTTCGCTGTGGGTAGTGGCACCCCCGAGCGTTTCGTTGTCCACGGTTTCTCCGATGGCCGCCTTAACCAGGTAGCTGCCGGCCAGGAAGATACTGCCGGTCTTTTCCACGATGAGCGCTTCGTCGCTCATTATAGGCAAGTAGGCCCCGCCTGCCACGCAACTGCCCATCACGGCGGCTATTTGCGGGATGCCCAGACTGCTCATAACGGCATTGTTTCGGAAGATACGGCCAAAGTGTTCCTTGTCCGGGAAGATCTCGTCCTGCATGGGTAAATACACCCCTGCGCTGTCCACCAGATAAATGATCGGCAGGCGGTTTTCCATGGCGATTTCCTGGGCCCGCAGGTTCTTCTTTCCTGTGATCGGGAACCAGGCGCCGGCTTTGACGGTGGCGTCATTGGCTACTATCACGCACAGCCTCCCTGCTACCTTGCCGATCTTGACCACCACTCCCCCGGAAGGACAACCCCCGTGTTCCTCATACATCTCATACCCGGCAAAAGCCCCGATCTCCAGGGCATCATCTGGTGCATCCAGGAGGTAGTCGATGCGCTCGCGTGCTGACATCTTACCTTCGGCATGCAGTTTCTCCAGGCGTGCGGGGCCGCCCCCTTTGCGCACCTTCGCCAGGCGCTTCCTGAGGTCCGACCGCAGTAATTTATTTTGGTCTTCGTTCTTGTTAAAGGCAACATCCATAGACAGAGCGGAATTGTGGTAGGTACTGCGGTTAAAGATACGCAGGATTTATCATTACATTTGAGGGAAACCAAAGCACGCTGAAACCCGAACCGATGAGCGAACCGATCCGATGGGGCATCCTGGGCCTCGGAAAAATTGCCCATTCCTTTGCCAAGGACCTGGCTCTTGTAGACGACGGCATCCTGGCGGCAGTCGCCTCCAGGAACCTGGAAAAAGCCGAAGAATTTGCCCAGGAATACGGAGCAGCCCAATATTATGGCGATTATGCCGAACTGCTGCAGGACCCCGGAGTGGATGTGGTCTATATCGCAACGCCGCATACCCATCACATGGACTTAAGTCTGCAAGCCATGAAAGCGGGCAAACATGTTTTGTGCGAGAAACCGATGGGGATCAATGCCGGGCAGGTTGAAGGCATGGTCCGTTGTGCTGCGGAGCAGGGCGTGTTTCTGATGGAAGCCCTGTGGAGCCGGTTCAATCCGACCTTGATGGAAGTGGCGGAGGTACTGGAGAGCGGCCGGATCGGCAAGCCTGCCTATCTGAAGGCCGATTTTGCCTTTCCGGCTCTGGACCGCGATCCGGAGGGGCGGCTCCTGAATCCGGAACTGGCAGGCGGGTCCCTGCTGGACATAGGCATTTACCCCGTTTTCCTGGCGTATTGGCTACTTGGGGTACCTGATAGGGTGGAGGCAATTGCCAAGTTCCATTCCACTGGCGTGGAGAAACAGATCGGTTTGCTTTTTGAATACCCGGAAGCCCTGGCGCTGTTGTATAGCGGGCTCAGCTCGCATTCCGAAATGCGCGTTGAGCTGTCCTGCACGGAAGGCAACATCTATATACAACCGCGCTGGCACGAGACCGATGCCTATGAGCTTGACATCGAAGGGGAAGGCAAGGTCGTAGAGAACCCCACCCTGGGCAAAGGTTACTCCCATGAGATCCAGGAGGTACACAGTTGCCTGCGCGAAGGCAAATTGCAAAGCGATTTGTGGTCCCAGGAAGACAGCCTGGCCCTGCACCGCCTATTAGACCGGATTCGAAAGGCTTGCGACATCCGCTTCCCTGGGGAATAGGCGGGAGTGGAGAAAAATGACGATATTAGGTGCCCAACTAACTGACAGCATATGACAATGAATAAGAATACCGTACTGGCCTGGGCCACGGTGATAATGATAATTGTCGGCTTGGGGCTTATTGCCCTCGGGGCCTTCCGTTACGATGAAATTGCAGGCTGGGGCTTCGCCTCCGTCGGCATCGGTTTTTTTGCAGTAGCCTGGGTCTTCAACGCCCTCAAGGGCCGGGTCTAGGCAGCGGCTTCCAATTTGTTCCAACCTAATTAATTCCTAATTGCATGGCAGACGATAAGAAGGTGATCTTCTCGATGTCGGGGGTGACCAAGACGTATAAAAATGCCCAAACACCCGTCCTGAAGGATATATACCTGAGTTTCTTTTACGGTGCCAAGATCGGGATCCTGGGCCTGAACGGTTCCGGAAAGTCCACCTTGCTGCGCATCATTGCCGGACGGGATACCGACTACCGCGGGGATGTGGTCTTTGCGCCAGGCTTTAAGGTGGGGCTCCTGGAACAGGAACCGGAGCTGGACGATGGAAAGACGGTTTTGGAAGTGGTCAAGGAGGGAGTGGCCGAGACGGTCGCCGTGTTGGACGCCTACAATGCGATCAACGACCAGTTTGCCCTGCCCGAGGTCTATGAGAATCCGGACAAGATGCAGCAACTGATGGACAAACAGGCGGCCCTGCAGGACCAGATCGACGCCAGCAATGCCTGGGAGCTGGAATCCAAGCTGGAGATCGCCATGGATGCCCTGCGTACCCCTGAGCCCGATAAGAAGATAGCCGTCCTGTCGGGGGGTGAACGCCGTCGCGTTGCATTGTGCAGGCTGCTGTTGCAACAGCCCGACGTGCTGCTGCTGGACGAGCCCACCAACCACCTGGACGCCGAATCCGTCCACTGGCTGGAGCACCACCTGGCCGGGTACAAGGGCACGGTGATCGCCGTGACCCACGACCGCTATTTCCTGGACAACGTAGCTGGCTGGATCCTGGAATTGGACCGGGGTGAGGGGATCCCGTGGAAGGGCAACTACTCCGGCTGGCTGGAGCAGAAGGCCAAGCGTCTGGCCCAGGAACAAAAACAGGCCAGTAAAAGGCAGAAGACCCTCGAACGGGAGCTTGAGTGGGTACGGCAGTCGCCAAAAGGCCGCCATGCCAAGCAAAAAGCCCGTTTGAGCAATTACGATAAACTCCTGAGCCAGGACCAGAGACAACTGGACGAGAAGCTGGAGATCTACATCCCCAATGGCCCCAGGCTGGGTACCCACGTGATCGAGGCGGAAGGCGTGAGCAAGGCCTTCGGCGACAAACTGCTTTACGAAGACCTGAACTTCAGGCTACCGCAGGCAGGGATTGTCGGCGTGATCGGCCCGAACGGCGCAGGGAAGACCACCATCTTCCGGATGATCATGGGGGAGGAGCAGCCGGACAAAGGTAAATTTGTGGTTGGCGATACCGTCAAACTCGCCTATGTGGACCAAAGCCACTCGAACATCGACCCGCAGAAAACCATCTGGGAAAATTTCAGTGGCGGACAGGAACTGATCAATATGGGCGGAAGGCAGGTAAATTCGCGGGCCTACCTGAGCCGCTTTAATTTTTCAGGCAGCGAACAGAACAAGAAAGTAAGCATGTTATCCGGGGGCGAACGCAACCGGCTGCACCTGGCCATGACGCTAAAAGAGGAAGGCAATGTGCTTCTGCTGGACGAGCCTACCAACGACCTGGACGTAAATACGCTGCGGGCCCTGGAGGAAGGCCTGGAGAATTTTGCCGGCTGTGCGGTGATCATTTCCCACGACCGTTGGTTCCTGGACCGGATCTGTACCCATATCCTGGCATTTGAAGGGGACTCACAGGTATACTTCTTTGAAGGCTCGTTTTCCGACTACGAAGAGAACAAAAAGAAACGCCTGGGCGCGGATATCATGCCCAAGCGGATCAAATACAAAAAACTCATCCGGGGTTAAACAAAAACTCCCGCCGAGCCCGGCGGGAGTCTATTTTCATTGCCATAAAGTTTTCAGCTATTGCTTGAGCGGCGAATTCAGGGTTTCCTGGATTTGGCTCTCGATCTTTGCCTTGTCCCCGACCACGATCAGGGTCATGTCCTCCGGCCGGATGTATTGCCGGGTGAGTTCCGCCACTTGTTCCGGGGTTACGGCGTGCATGTTGGCCACCTTGTTCCTTAAGAAGGATTCGTCCAGTTCATGAATATCCAAAAAGACCATCTGGCCGATGATCCCGTTGGGGCTGGAGTTCTGCAGCACAAAAATGCCCGACTCGTAGTTGATGATTCCGTCCAGTTCGTCCTGGCTTGGGGGTTCTTCCTGCAGGCGGGTGATCTCCTTGCGGATCTCCTCCAGCGCCGCCCCCGTGTGTTCGGTGGTTACATCCGCCTGCTCGTACCACAGCCCGCTTTTATAATTGGTTGCCATGACACTGTATGGGGAGTAGGTGTAGCCTTTATCTTCCCGGATGTTGCTGGTGATGCGGGAAGCGAAGGACCCTCCCAGAATGGAATTGGTCACGTCCAGGGCAAGGAAATCGGGGTGGGAGGGATCCGGTACCGGCAATCCGTAATAGATGGTGGATTGCGGGGCTCCGGGCCGGTCGACAATGGCCACCTTGCCGGCACTCACCGCATTGGCAACCGGGTATTCGGACTCCGTGCCTTCGCGCCAGTCACTCAGGGTAGCTTCAACGGCTTCCCGTACGGCATCCGCATCAAAGTTTCCGGCCACATAGACCGTTGTGCGCTTTGCCCCGAAATTGGCATCGTAAAAGGCCTTAATGCCCTCCACGGTGTAGGAATCGATCAATTCGTCCGAAGGAAATACCCGGCCATACGGATGGTCCGGGTACATGCTGGCCATAAAGTCCCGGTAGGCCTGAGACTGTGGTTGGGACAGCTGTACCGCCATGCTCCGCTTCATATCGCTTTTCAAGCGGTCCAGTTCCCCGGCAGGCCAGGCCGGTTGAGTGAGTACCTCTGCCATCACCTCGATAGCTTCAGGCGCGAATTCATACAACACCGATGCCGTAAGGGAGGTGCTGTGCGCGCCGACGCCGATATTGAGGTTTCCTCCCATACCTGCCATTTCGTCGGCGATCTGCCGGGCGTTTCGGGTGGCACTGCCTTCTTCCATGAGGTCCGCGAGCAGGTCGCAGAGCCATACCTCGTTCTCGCCTTCGTTGATATTCCCGGTTTTCACCAGGATCCGGATATTGGCCTTGGGGATGGAGCCATAGGGGATCATCACCAGTTCCAGGCCATTATCCAGTTCCACTACTTCCTTTTCGGGAAGGTTAAAGTTCTTGGGGGTCCCTCCCGGCGGGGGCGTTTGCTTTTCCTGAGCGGATACCGGCAGAAAAGCAAGGGCCAGTATTGCGATTAATGCATATGCCTGTTTCATCTTATTCGGATTTAGCGTTATCGGCCAATAATGGGTTTACGACCAGGATGGTCCGGTTGCCTGGCCTCAGATATTCGTCAATGGTTCGTTTTACGGTTTCCAGGTCGATTTTCCTGAATTCTTCTTCCAGCGTATTGATCCGCTCCGGATCGTCGTCGAATAGCGCGAAGCTCGCCAGCAGGTCGGCCCGTCCGAATCCATAGAATTGTCCGACATTATCGTAAAGTTGAGAACGGATCTTTACGATGGCCCGGTCCAGCATCTCCTGGGTGAGTTCCCCTTTAAGGCCGCCCATCACCTCTTCCACCGCCTCCATCACCTGGTCGCGCGAAGTCTCGTTATCGTAGGTGAGATCATACATCCATAGCATGGGGCCTTTATAGTTGAACATATTTCCGAGGTAGTTGATCCCACCGTTCACATCGGAGGAATAACCCTTTTCATTCTCAAGTTTCTGAACCAGCAGGCTGTTGTCCCCCTGTACCAGGATCTGGTCCAAAAGGCCCATGGCATAGTATTCCGGGCTGTTCCGCGGGGGCATGTGGTAGGCCACGGCCAGTGCCGGTTTGTTGGCCAGGGAATCGTTCTTCACGAATTCCTGTTCGGCTTCCTGCCGGGGCTCGGAAATATCGGGCTGCTCAGGTTGGTCCACGGCCGGGATGCCTGAAAAGTACTGGTCGATCCAGGCTTTGGCCTGCTCCGGGTCAAAATCCCCCACTAAGGCCAGGGCCGCATTGTTCGGGGCGTAGAAGGTCCGGAAGAATTCGGCCACGTCCTCCAGGTTGGCAGCATCCAGGTCTTCCAGGTCCCCGTAAAAATTATGGGCATTGTACCAGTTCTTATTGGCGTATTGCGGCATATCCAGCCATGGGAAGCCGCCATACGGCTGGTTGAGCACATTTACTTTTACCTCGTTCTTGACCACGCCCTGCTGGTTGGTCAGGTTTTCCTGCGTGATGCTGAGCCCACGCATGCGATCCGCCTCCGCCCACAACATGGTTTCGAGTTTGTGGGAAGGGACGATCTCATAATAGTTGGTAAAGTCAAAGCGGGTGGAACCGTTCAATACCCCTCCGTTTTGCTGCACTAGTTTAACGAATTCCATTTTACCCAGATTGTTGGAGCCCTGGAACATCATGTGCTCAAACAGGTGGGCAAATCCGGTCCGGTCGCGTGGCTCGATGCGGAATCCGATATTGTAGTAAACGGCAATTGCGGTAGTCGGCGCCGTATCGTCCGGTGAGAGGATCACCTTCAGGCCGTTGTCCAGTTTATAATAGGTGACCGGAACCTTGAATTCGGATACTGCCTCCGGCTGCTTTTTTTCCTCCGAGCATCCGCTCAGTACAAACAAAAAAAGCCCCAGAGCGGATATCCGCTTGAGGATAGTTTTCATAGGCGTTGATTTAAATCGGTTAACCATTGGGCATAACTGCCTCTGGTAAAATAGACGCCTATTTCAGGAATATGTTACACGGGATGTAGGAAAAAAAGAGTGGACTTCAATAAGGTTCCCCCGGATACCAGTCCAATTGTACGACCTCGATCCCCGAATCGCCCTGGCCTACCAGTTCTGCGAAATGTTTTACATCGCTCACGTCGGGCCGGCCGCGGTAGTGATAGGGGTAAACCTGTTTGGGTTTAAACTCCAGCACGGCATCGGCCGCGCTTTCCACGGTCATGGTATAGGGCAGGTTCATGCAAACAAAGGCCTTGTCAATATTCTGCAGGGCCCTCATTTCCGGAATGTCTTCCGTATCGCCTGAAAAGTAGAGCCGGGTACCGTCCTTTTCAAGCACATATCCGTTTCCGCGGCCTTTAGAATGGAATTCCAGGGCTTCTTCGCGCAGGTTGTACATGGGGACTGCCGTAATGGCGATACCGGATCGTTCCAGGGTGGCCCCGTTGGCCAGCACATCCACCCGTTCGCCCAAGGCTTCCGGCATCTGGTCCGCCACCGCCTGCGGGGCAACGATCCGGGCACCGGAGGTTTCCAGGGCCTGCAAGGTCTCCGCACTAAAATGGTCCCCGTGGATATC
>JBNKHB010000007.1:0-22842 GCA_050290125.1 Robiginitalea sp. | reverse complement strand
TCAATTCATCGTAGTAGGTAAGCGCTTTTTCGTAATGGCCGCCGTTTACCGCGCTGCTAGCCGCAAAATACAGGTATATGGTATCCTGCGGGCTCAGCTGGTAGCTCAGATACAGCTTATCTGCGGCCGAATCGAATTTCTGGGCGTTGTTGTCGTCCACTGCGGAATTCACCAGGTCTGCGGAAAGCGATTTCAACCAGGAATCATTCTCCTTGGTATACTTTTCCTTCCCTTCCTGGGCTTCGGCCGCATTGGACTTGCGGAAAGCTTCAACAGCGGGTTCAAAGGCGCTGTCGTCCCCTTTTTTCGCCAATTCGCCATTGGCCTTGCCCAACGCGTTGTAGAATTGCGCCTGGGTACGGGCATCGGTGCCGGCAATCATCCCCTCGACGCTCATCAGCGTGGAACGGGCTCCGGCAGCATCGCCATCTTTAAGGGCTTTCTCCGCAGCCTTTATCTCCGATTTCTGTGCAAATCCGACAGCACCTGCCAACAGGGCCGCCAGAAGTAATACTTTAGTTTTCATGAAAACAAATTTATGCAATTAGTGTTTATTTAATTTTCGGTTTCCGGGGCATCCTTATCAAGAGCCGTGCCATCCTCGGTATCTACTTCGATATCCAGGATGTCCGCTTCTTCCAGATTGTCCTCGTCCTTCATCACTTTGGCTACCGCGGCAATGGAGTCCCCGCCTTTGAGATTAATAAGCTTAACCCCTTGTGTAGCCCGTCCCATCGTCCGCAGGTCTTCTACGCTCATGCGGATGGCGATGCCGGATTTGTTGATGATCATCAGGTCGTCCGAATCCGAAACGTTCTTAATCGCCACGAGGCCTCCGGTCTTTTCCGAAATGGAGATGGTCTTTACCCCCTTGCCGCCGCGGTTGGTGGTACGGTAATCGTCGATGGCCGAGCGTTTGCCGTAGCCGTTCTCGGAAACCACCAGAATGTCGTCGTCAAAATTATGGACGCTGACCATGCCGATCACCTCGTCGTCATCCCCGGCCAGGGTGATGCCGCGAACACCGGATGCGTTTCGGCCCATTGGGCGGGTCTTGTTTTCCTCGAAGCGGATGGCTTTGCCGGATTTCAACCCAAGGAAGATCTGGCTGGTCCCCGTCGTTAATTTGGCCTCCAGCAGCTCATCTTCCTCGCGGATGTTGATGGCGATGATCCCGTTCTGGCGCGGTCGTGAATATTGTTCCAGGGAAGTCTTCTTGACCACCCCTTTCTTGGTCGCCATGATCACGTAATGGCTGTTCACGTATTCCTCGTCCTTGAGATCCTGCGTACAGATAAAGGCTTTTACCTTATCGTCCTGCGCAATGTTGATCAGGTTCTGGATGGCGCGGCCCTTAGAGGTACGGCTGCCTTCCGGGATCTCAAATACCCGCAGCCAGTAGCACTGGCCCTTCTGGGTAAAGAACAGCATGTACTGGTGGTTGGTGCCCACGAACAGGTGTTCCAGAAAATCCTCGTTCCGGGTGGCCGAAGCCTTTTGCCCTACGCCACCGCGGTGCTGGGTCTTGTATTCGGTAAGCGGCGTACGCTTGATGTACCCCGCGTGGGAGATGGTGATCACTACCTGCTCGTCCGGGATCATGTCCTCGATGCTGAGGTCCCCTCCGGCATAATTGATCTCGCTGCGGCGCTCGTCGCCGTATTTGTCCCGCACTTCCCGGAGTTCGTCCTTGATGATCTCCATCCGGCGCTCCTCACGGGCCAGGATGTCCTTCAGGTCCGCAATGGTTACGAGGATCTCATCGTATTCGGTCCGCAACTTATCCTGCTCCAGGCCGGTAAGTTGACGCAGGCGCATTTCCACGATAGCCCGGGCCTGGATCTCGGACAATTCAAAACGCTCCATGAGGGAGGTCCTGGCTTCGTCCGGATTGGCGCTTGCCCGGATAAGGGCAATGACCTCGTCGATATTGTCTGAGGCGATGATCAGCCCCTGCAGGATATGCGCGCGTTCCTCGGCTTTCCTGAGTTCGTACTCCGAACGGCGTACCACCACCTGGTGGCGATGCTCCACAAAGTGGGTGATCAGGTCCTTCAGGTTGAGAAGCTGTGGCCTCCCTTCCACCAGGGCGATATTGTTTACGCTGAAAGAAGACTGCAATGCCGTATACTTATACAGCATATTGAGAACGATGTTCGGGATGGCGTCGCGTTTCAGCGTGTAGACCACCCGCATCCCCTTCCGGTTGGATTCGTCCCGGATGGATGCGATCCCGTCGATCTTCTTGTCGTTGATGATATCGACCGTCTTCTTGATCATGTCGGCCTTGTTCACCTGGTACGGGATCTCCGTTACCACGATGCACTCCCTGCCCTGTACTTCTTCAAAGTGGGCGCGCGCCCGCATGACCACCCGGCCGCGTCCGCTGTGGAACGCCTCCTTTACGCCGTCATATCCATAGATGATGCCGCCGGTTGGAAAATCCGGGGCCTTGATGTACTGCATCAACTCGTCGATCTCGATATCCCGGTTGTCGATATAGGCAATGGTGCCGTCCACCACTTCCGACAGGTTGTGGGGAGGCATATTGGTCGCCATTCCCACTGCAATTCCCGACGCCCCGTTGACCAACAGGTTCGGGATTCGCGTGGGAAGCACCACGGGCTCCTGAAGCGAATCGTCGAAATTGAGTTGGTGATCAACGGTCTCCTTGTCGATATCCGCAAGCATCTCGTCGGCGATGCGCCGCATCCGGGCCTCGGTGTACCTCATGGCCGCAGGGCTGTCCCCGTCGATAGACCCAAAGTTCCCCTGCCCGTCGATCAGCATGTAGCGCAGGCTCCATTCCTGGGCCATACGCACCATGGTATCGTATACGGAAGTATCCCCGTGCGGGTGGTACTTTCCAAGTACTTCCCCCACGATACGGGCGGATTTCTTGTGGGCGCTGGTAGAGCGCACCCCTAATTCATGCATACCGTACAACACCCGCCTGTGCACCGGCTTGAGGCCGTCCCTGACATCCGGCAGGGCACGTGACACAATGACCGACATCGAGTAGTCGATGTAGGCGGATTTCATTTCATCTTCTATGTTGATCGGAATTAGTTTTTCGCCTTCCGCCATAGTTGAATTTCCGTTAGGTTTTTGAGGTTAAAAAATCATGGCAATATACGGAAAAACGACCCCTTGTGCCTAATGTGCCATCCAATTATTGAACAATTTATCAACATCGGCAGGCCGGGCGTTCAGCACCTGTGCATGATGTTAATAAAACAGTTAAAAACGGGTTTTTTTCGTCATTTAGGCAGGCTTTATCGAATATGGGTATGGTATTTGACGTTCTTATGAATAGTTTTACTAATTTTAGATTTGAATTCGGAGGACTTATGGACGATAATTTTTCACCGCGCGTAAAAGACGTAATTGCTTACAGCAAAGAGGAGGCCCTGAGGCTCGGCCACGATTTTATCGGGACCGAACACCTGATGTTGGGGCTGCTGCGCGATGGGAACGGGAAGGCGATCAGCATTCTCGACGCCCTGGACGTGGACCTGGACCACTTACGCCGTAAGGTGGAGATCCTGAGTCCGGCGAACCCCAATGCGGGATCGCATCCGAAGGACAAAAAAAACCTGCACCTGACCCGGCAGGCGGAACGCGCCCTTAAGACTACCTTCCTGGAGGCCAAGCTCTTCCAGAGTTCATCCATCAATACGGCGCACCTGCTGTTGTGCATCCTGCGCAATGAGAACGACCCTACCACCAAATTGCTGCATAAGCTCAAGGTAGACTACGACGGGGTGAAGGAACAGTTCAAGAGCATGATCACAAGCGACGACGACTATACGGACAGCCCGTCCGCCGAATCCTTCCCCAGCGAGTCCGAGGACAGCGGGGAGGCCAAGGAAAGCTCGTATTCCGGCAGCGGCAGCCAGAAGGGGAACAAGAAATCCAAGACCCCGGTACTGGACAATTTCGGCCGCGACCTTACACGCCTGGCCGAGGAGAACAAGCTGGACCCGGTGGTGGGACGCGAGAAGGAAATCGAACGCGTATCCCAGATCCTGAGCCGGCGTAAAAAGAACAACCCCCTGCTGATCGGTGAACCCGGAGTAGGGAAAAGCGCCATTGCGGAAGGCCTGGCGCTGCGCATCATCAATAAGAAAGTCAGCCGGATCCTCTATAACAAACGCGTGGTAACCCTGGACCTGGCCTCTTTGGTGGCCGGCACCAAGTACCGCGGCCAGTTTGAGGAGCGGATGAAGGCGGTGATGAACGAGCTGGAGAAGAACGACGACGTGATCCTCTTTATCGACGAGATCCACACCATTGTGGGTGCGGGCGGCGCCACCGGCAGCCTGGACGCTTCCAATATGTTCAAGCCGGCCCTGGCGCGCGGGGAGATCCAGTGCATCGGAGCTACGACCCTGGACGAATACCGCCAGTACATCGAAAAAGACGGGGCCCTGGAACGCCGTTTCCAGAAGGTAATGGTGGAACCCACTACCGTGGAGGAGACCATTGAGATCCTGCAGAATATCCGCGGCAAGTACGAGGACCACCACAACGTAAATTATACCGACGAAGCCCTGGTAGCCTGCGTCAAGCTCACCAACCGCTATATGACGGACCGCTTCCTGCCGGATAAGGCCATCGACGCTATGGACGAAGCCGGCTCCCGGGTACACATCGTAAATATGGACGTACCCAAGCAGATCCTGGAGCTGGAAAAACAGCTGGAGGAAGTGCGGGAACTGAAGAACAGCGTGGTCAAGAAGCAGCGTTACGAGGAAGCCGCCAAATTGCGGGACGACGAGAAACGCCTGGAGAAAGAACTGGCCACCGCCCAGGAGCGCTGGGAGGAGGAAAGCAAGATGCACCGCGAAACCGTTACGGAAGACAATGTAGCAGATGTGGTCTCCATGATGAGCGGCATCCCGGTGAATAGGATTGCGCAGACGGAAAGCAACAAACTGGCCGAACTGCCCAACCTGATCAAGAACAGCGTGATCGGGCAGGACGAGGCGGTTGCTAAGGTGGCAAAAGCCATACAGCGGAACCGCGCCGGCCTGAAAGACCCGAACAAACCCATCGGGAGCTTTATCTTCCTGGGGCAGACAGGGGTCGGGAAGACCCAGCTCGCCAAAGTCCTTGCCAAGGAGCTCTTTGATTCTGAAGATGCCCTGGTACGGATCGATATGAGCGAATACATGGAGAAATTCGCCATCTCCCGTCTGGTTGGTGCGCCTCCCGGATACGTAGGCTACGAAGAAGGTGGGCAGCTGACCGAAAAGGTACGCCGCAAGCCCTATTGCGTGATCCTGCTGGACGAGGTGGAAAAAGCGCACCCGGACGTATTCAATATGCTGCTTCAGGTATTGGACGACGGCTACCTTACCGATAGCCTGGGCCGGAAGATCGACTTCCGCAATACCATCATCATCATGACCTCCAATATCGGGGCACGGCAGCTGAAGGACTTCGGACAAGGGGTCGGCTTTGGCACCTCCGCCAAGAAATCTCAGGCGGATACGCATCAGAAAAGCGTGATCGAAAACGCCTTGAAAAAGGCATTCGCCCCGGAGTTCCTCAACCGGATCGACGATGTGATCGTCTTTAACCCGCTGGAACGCGAGCACATCCACAAGATCATCGATATCGAACTGAAAAAGCTCTACGCCCGCATCGCCGATATCGGTTACGACCTTACGCTCTCCGAAAAGGCCAAGGATTATATCGCGGATAAAGGCTTCGACAAGCAATACGGTGCCCGTCCGCTGAAGCGCGCGATCCAGAAGTACATCGAGGATGCGCTGGCCGAAGAGATCGTGAATTCCAAGCTAAACGAAGGCGACAGTATTAATATGGACCTCAACGAGAAGGAGGACAAACTGACCATTTCTATTGAGAAGGCCAGCAAGTCGTCCAAAGAGGCCTGATACTCGTAAGATAAATCGCAAAAGGAGTCGTCCTAGGATGACTCCTTTTTTTTTGCCTCCCGGCCGCCGAAGTAGGAAAGAGCAGACAAGGGTGCCCCGCGCCATACCGCTTAAACGATATTTATGTCGATAATCTAATATTTTTCAGTTTAGAAGGGTCCTCTTCTACATTCGTCCCTGAGACACTATAATGAAATGGGCATGAAAATACCCGCCAGGAAGACCGTCATCGTACGGGAGTATTACTTGGATGTTGGGAAAATCCAGGTTTATGACAACTACATGGTTTCCATATTTGATGAAGGAGCTACCCTGACCCTCGAAAGGGCCTATCAGATCATCGGAATATCGGAGATTCATTTCAGGGACCGGGCATTCGGTTTTATCAGCAACCGGATCAACTCCTATGCGATCGACCCGATTGTATATACCTATCTGAGGGAACTGGATAACCTGAAGGCTTTTGCGATTGTTTCCTCCAAGGAGGTGGACATGCACAATTTCAACATCGAAAAGATGTTCTTCAAAAAGCCGATGAAATTCTTTATCGAATACCAGAACGCTCTGGACTGGGTGCGCCGACGACTGCGGACGCGTTCCTGAAACAACCTAGCCCTCCCCTTCGGAGGGTTTTTTAGTTCCCGACTCATCCGCACCGGGCTGGTGAAAGAGATCGATGATCGCCCTGCCGATTCCTTCTGCAATCCTGCCGGCCGTCAGGGCTTCATATCCGTATTCCGCAGCCATCAGATCGCCTGCACGGCCGTGCAGGTAAACGCCAAAAATAGCGGCCTGCAATGGCTTATAGCCCTGCGCCAGCAAACCGGTGAGCATGCCGCAAAGCACATCACCGCTACCTGCCGTGGCCATACCCGGATTGCCGCTGCTGTTCACATATCCCCTGCCCTTGTGCAGGATCACAGTATGCGCTCCCTTGATCAGGAGGATACATTTATGGGTGTTCGCAAAGGCATGCGCCTTCTCAAGTTTTTCAAAATCGTCCTTCCACGTCCCTATCAGCCTTTTTAATTCGCCCGGGTGCGGTGTCAGGATGCTGCCTTCCGGAAGGTCTTGCAGCGCAGCGGGATTTGAGCTCAGCAGGTTAAGTGCGTCCGCGTCCACCACCATGGGGACGGTTTGCTTCTTTAACCAGGCGTAGTACGCCGTTGCCGTTGCAGCTTCGGTCCCTAGGCCCATTCCTATCCCTGTGGTATAACCGTCGGCGTCCAGCGGAAACTCGGACAAAATGCGTTCCCCCTCGCCTATTTGGACCATGAGTTCGGGTATCTGGGATTGCAGGGGCATATAGCCGCAACCGGGCACCCAGGCCGTGACCAGTCCGGCTCCGCTATACAAGCAGGCGCGGGCGGCCAGCGCAACGGCGCCGATCTTCCCGTAACTGCCCCCGATCATCCGCGCATGGCCCATATCGCCCTTATGGGCAAATTTTGGCCTGGGCCGATACAGCCGGGCTGCATCCGCCTTGCTTACGAGCTCATAGGCCGCTTCGACGCTTGCCAGATATTCCGGGTCAAATCCGATATCCACTACCTCGAAACTGCCGGTAAACGGCCCGGTCTGCGGCAGGAAGAACACCAGTTTAGGGGCGCCAATGGTCAACACGTGAGACGCCCTGACAGCGCCATCCACTTGTTCCGGAATCCCTTCCAGATAGAGGCCCGAAGGCACGTCTATCGACAGGATAAAAGCTCCCGAAGCGTTCAGGGCGTTGAACAATGACCGCACCCAGGGCGCCGGAGGCCTGCTGAGGCCGATGCCGAAAACGGCGTCGATAATGACATCCGTAGGAGGAATCAGCGGAAGCTCCGAAGTCTCATTCAGCGTCTCCGGCCATACTTTTCGGTCTTTGAGGCGTTCCAGGTTTCCGAGAAAGTCATCGGAGCGCTTCTCACTGTAATGAACGATATAAACCTTAATGTGGTAGCCGTGTTCGGTCAGGTGCCGTGCAACGGCCAAACCGTCCCCGCCGTTATTCCCGATCCCGCAGAAAATATGGATCGGCACGGGAGCTCCCTGCAACCGGTTGTGCAACCAGTTGAATACCGCCACGGCCGCCCGTTCCATAAGCCCCGTGCTGGTAATACCCTGGGTTGCAATGGTCTGCCGGTCCGCTTCGTACAGTTGTGCCTGATCCAGAATTTTCATGTCTGCCTTTTGATCCTTTATCTGAATATCCCCGATGCCCTCCACGTGCTTGACCATTGTCAGCGAAAGCCGGACATCCGAAAGTTTCTTTGAAGAAAATTGGAGATTTTCTGCGAACTTTGCAAAAAATCGTCAATTCTTTGACGCAAAGCGGCATACTTGCTACATTTGGAAGCTATTAAGGATATTTTAAACCATGAGGACCCTCCCACAACCGGAGCACATCACCCAAACAAACCTCTTCCGGGGAACCGGTTTCACCCCCTGGGGGTAAGCGATCTTCTTATTTCCGGTACTTATTCTGTAATTCCTATCCTCATCCTTAAGTTTCTCCGCATATGAAAGTCTTGAAATTCGGCGGCACTTCGGTTGCAAATGCCGAAGCCATTCAACAAACCCAGCGCATCGTTTCTGAAAGCGAGGGCCCGGTAGTCGTGGTCGTTTCCGCACTGGGAGGCGTCACCGATATGCTGCTGCATACGGCTACTCTTGCTGCCCGGCAATCCGACAACTACCATCGCCAGTTCGAGGCCATCGAAGCCCGGCACCTGGATACCATACGCTCCCTGATCCCGGCTGCAAGGCAGGCTTCTGTGATCGGCCGCGTAAAGACGGACCTCAATACGCTGGAGACCTTGTTGGAAGGCGCCTTCCTGATCGGGGAGACCACCCCAAAACTGCTGGATAAGATCGTGAGTTACGGCGAGCTGCTATCATCGTTTATCATCGCCTCCTACTATGAGAATGAAGGCATGCAGGCGGTCTTTAAAGACAGCAGGGAACTGATCGTTACGGACGATGGCTTCGGACATGCACAAGTGCGGCAGGCAGAATCCAATGCCAACATCCGAAAGGCTCTGGACGGCAAGGACCGGGTAACCGTCCTGCCCGGCTTTATCGCGGCCAACCGGGCCGGGGATACCACCACCCTGGGGCGCGGAGGTTCCGATTATACGGCTGCCTTGTATGCGGCCGCCCTGGAAGCCGAGGAACTACAGATCTGGACGGACGTCAGCGGGATGTATACGGCCAATCCCAAGCTCGTAAAGCAGGCTCGCCCCATCCACCTGATCTCCTACGAGGAGGCCATGGAATTGTCGCATTTCGGGGCCAAGGTGCTCTATCCGCCCACCATCCAGCCTGTGTTGGAGGCGGGTATTCCGATCCGGATCAAGAACACCTTTGATCCGGATGGCGAGGGTACACTCATCCATGCGGAAGGGAATACGGAAGGCCGTACCGTTCGCGGCATCAGCCATGTGCCGGATATCGGACTGATCTCCCTGGAAGGGCCTGGCATGGTGGGCATCCCCGGGATCAGCAAACGCTTTTTCGAGACCCTCTCGGAGGCAGGGATCAGTATCATTTTCATCACGCAGGCCTCTTCCGAACACTCTATTTGCGTAGGGGTAGCGGCATCGGATTTGGAACGCGCCGCCCGGGTGGTGGACCGTGCCTTTGTCTATGAGATATCCAACCAGCAGATCAAACCGGTACAAACCGAGGCCGGGCTGGCCATTATTGCCTTGGTGGGCGATCAAATGAAACAACATCAGGGGCTGAGCGGTAAGATGTTCAGTGCCCTGGGTAAGAACAACGTGAACATCCGGGCCATTGCACAGGGGGCCTCGGAGCGAAATATTTCGGCGGTAATCCGCGAAGCCGACGTTAAAAAGGCGCTGAATACCCTGCACGAAGCCTTCTTTGAGGAGCAGGTAAAGCAATTGAACCTCTTTGTCATGGGGGTTGGAAATGTAGGATCCCGCTTGTTGGAGCAGATCAAAAGCCAGCAGAAAATCCTGAAAAAGGAATTGCGCCTGAACCTTCGGGTCGTCGGCATCTCCAATTCGCGAAAAATGGCCTTTGACGAATCCGGGATGGATGCGGGAAATTGGAAGGCGGCCCTGGAAGGCGGGTCCAAGGCGGACATGAACGCCTTTTTTGCCAAAGTTAAGGACATGAACCTGCGGAACTCCATCTTTGTGGACAATACGGCCAGTGAGGAGGTATCCGCCACCTATGGGAATTATCTCAGGGAGAGTATCTCGGTGGTGACCTGCAATAAGATCGCCTGTTCCTCGGATTACGAGACATATGCAGGGCTTAAACAACTCGCCAGGACTTACGCGGCACCCTTCCTGTTCGAGACCAATGTAGGGGCCGGACTGCCCGTGATCGATACGCTGCGGCACCTGATCCTCTCAGGGGACCGGGTACGAAAGATCCGGGCCGTACTTTCCGGAAGCCTGAACTTCGTGTTCAATACCTTTGACGGGAAATCCCCTTTTGCCGAAGTGGTACGACGCGCCGGGGAAGAGGGCTATACCGAGCCCGATCCGCGGATCGATTTGAGCGGGGTGGATGTGATGCGCAAGATCCTGATCCTGGCCCGGGAAAGCGGCTACCAGCTGGAAATGGAGGATATTGAGAACCGATCATTCCTTCCCAGGGCTGCCAGGGAGGCAGATTCCGTGGAGGATTTCCACCAGGCGCTCCAGGCGGAAGCCGCGCATTTTGAAGATTTGTACAAGAAAGCAGCCGCAAAGGGGTGCCGCCTGAAATATGTGGCCCAGTTTGACGGAGGCAAGGCCTCGGTTGGCCTGGAAGAGATCCCGGAAGGCCATGATTTTTATAATTTGCTGGGCAGCGACAATATCGTCCTGTTCTATACCGACCGCTATAAGGAACAACCCCTGATCGTCAAAGGGGCGGGAGCCGGAGCGGAAGTCACAGCTTCCGGCCTGTTTGCCGATATCATACGGATCGGCAATTATTGATTAAAGGCCCGTGGAGACGGGCAGAATAAAACACATGGAGTCTAAAGGCATCACCGTTTTTGCACCGGCCACCATCGCCAACCTTTCCTGCGGCTTTGACGTATTGGGATTGGCCCTGGACGGCGTGGGGGACCTTATGACACTGGAACTGACGCCGCAGCCCGGGGTTAGCATTTCCCGCATAACCGGTATCGATCTTCCGCTCGATGCTGCAAGCAATGTTGCGGGCGTGGCGGCGATGGCCCTGTTGGAAGCGTCTGACTACAAAGGCGGCGTGAACATCGAAATTGAAAAGCGGATCAAACCCGGAAGCGGCATCGGCAGCAGTGCCGCCAGCGCTGCCGGGGCAGTCTGGGCCCTGAATCGATTGCTCGGAAACCCCTTCAGGCCGGAAGAACTTGTAAAATTCGCCATGAAAGGCGAAGAACTGGCCAGCGGCGCGTCCCATGCGGACAACGTGGCACCGGCGCTTTATGGCGGCATTACCCTGGTCCGGGCGTATGAGCCGCTGGACATTGCAAGGGTGCATTGCCCGGAGGCCCTGCACGCCTGCGTCCTGCATCCGCAGATCGAACTGAAGACCTCCGATTCCCGCAAAGTCCTCAAGACCTCCATCACCCTGCAAAAAGGCATCCGGCAGTGGGGTAATGTCGGCGGCCTGATCACCGGTTTGTTCACCGAAGACTTCGGGCTGATCAGCCGCTCCCTGGAAGATGTCATCATCGAACCGGTGCGTTCGCTTCTAATTCCGGGATTTAACGAGATGCGGGAGGCTGCGCTAAAAGCTGGAGCCCTCGGATTCGGCATTTCGGGATCCGGTCCGTCGGTTTATGCCTTAACCCAGGGCAAACAGGCAGCCCGGGATGTTTCGCAGGCCCTGTCTGAAATTTACAGTGCGGTAGATATTCCTTTTGACATTCACGTCTGCGGTATCAACCGGGAAGGCGTTCGGGTTCATACCGCAAACCCGCCTCAATCCTGATACGCGACATCTATGAGGTACTATAGCCTGAACGGACAAGCCCCCGAAGTGGATTTCAAAGAAGCCGTAATCCGAGGTATCGCCCCGGATAAAGGTCTTTACTTCCCTTTGGAAATTCCCGAACTGCCCGTGGCCTTCTGGAAGGGCCTCCATCAATTGTCCACCGAGGAAATCGCTTTTACATTAATGCATCCCTATGCCGGCGGCAGCATTCCGGAGGGACAGCTCCGCAAGATTCTCGGGGAAACCCTGAGTTTCGACTTTCCCCTGGTGCCTGTTGAAAAAGACTTGTATGCGCTGGAACTCTACCACGGCCCGACCATGGCATTCAAGGATGTGGGTTCCCGCTTCATGGCCCGTTGCCTGGGTTATTTCACGCAAGGTTCAGACGCGGAGATAACTGTATTGGTGGCAACCAGCGGCGACACGGGCGGCGCGGTGGCCCATGGTTTCCTGGGGGTGCCCGGGGTCCGCGTGGTCATCCTATATCCGGAAGGCAAAGTAAGCGACATCCAGGAACGGCAGCTGACAACCCTGGGCCAAAATATACGGGCGCTCCGGGTGAAAGGTACCTTTGACGATTGCCAGCGTATGGTAAAGCAGGCTTTCCTGGATGAAGAGCTGCTGCAGGCGCTGCAACTTACCTCCGCAAACAGCATCAATGTGGCCAGATGGCTGCCGCAAATGATATACTACGTACTGGCGTACAAACAATTGGGGGCCAACGCCCGGCCGCCGGTATTTTCAGTACCCAGCGGGAATTTCGGCAATATCTGCGCCGGCATGCTGGCCTTTAAAATGGGGATGCCCTGCGCACAATTCGTCGCGGCAACGAACGCCAACGATACCGTCCCTCGCTTTATGGAAACCCAAAGCTATGCGCCAAGGCCCGCGGTACCCACCATTTCCAATGCCATGGATGTGGCCGATCCCAGCAATTTCGTCAGGATCCGGCAACTGTTCGGCAACCGCTTCCCGGAACTTGAGGCCCGTCTCCGTTCCTCCTCCTACTCAGACGATCAAACGCGCAGCGCCATGAAGGAACTCAAAGAGGACCACAACTATATTGCCGACCCTCATGGAGCCGTCGGCTACCTCGGCCTCAAGGATTTTCTCAGGTCAGATCCCGGCAACACGGGTATTTTTCTGGAAACCGCCCATCCCATCAAATTCAGGCCCGAAGTGGAAAGTTGCCTTGGGTTGCGACTCGAGTTGCCGAAACAAATTCAGGCCGTTATGGGACGGGAAAAAGAATTCGAATCGGTTTCCGAGTACGATGACGTCCAGGCCTATTTACTCGATTCGGTCCGCTGAACATCCCATCCATTCTGCCCGGTAAACCGCTTACCGGGTCCGAACAATTTGCCTACATTTGCGCTGGAATTTAACAGCGCAATGAAAGACACTGCACTCTCCTCCGTACACAAAGACCTGGGGGCAAAAATGGTCCCTTTTGCAGGTTATAACATGCCTGTATCCTATGAGGGCGTGAACGCCGAACACCTGGCGGTCCGCCAGGGTGTTGGGGTATTCGACGTTAGCCACATGGGCGAATTCCTGGTGGAAGGGCCCAGGGCCCTGGATCTGGTCCAAAGGGTCAGTTCCAACGACGCTTCCAGGCTGGAGGTGGGCCGCGCCCAGTACAGCTGCCTCCCGAATGCGGAGGGCGGGATCGTGGATGACCTGATCGTGTACCGGGTAAAAGAGGAGACCTACTTGCTGGTCGTGAATGCGGCCAACATTCAGAAGGACTGGAATCATATTTCTTCGTGCAACGAGGACATAGGCGCTCAAATCCGGGATCTTTCGGAGGCCTATTCCCTGCTGGCCATTCAAGGACCAAAAGCAGCGGAGGCCATGCAGTCGCTGAGCTCCGTAGACCTTGAGGCCATACCGTTTTACCACTTTGTGGTCGGGGACTTTGCCGGGATCCCCTATGTGATCATCTCGGCAACGGGATACACCGGCTCCGGCGGATTTGAAATCTATTGTAAGAACGAGGAAGTTGCGCAGGTCTGGGAGCGCGTGATGGAAGCCGGTGCCCCTTACGGGATAAAACCGGCAGGACTTGCGGCCCGCGATACACTGCGACTGGAGATGGGCTATTGCCTTTACGGCAACGACATCGACGATTCGACATCCCCGTTGGAGGCAGGCCTGGGCTGGGTTACCAAATTGAACAAGGATTTTGTGGGCAGGGATGCCATCGCAGCCCGGAAAGAGGAGGGCGTAAAGCGCAAACTGGTTGGCTTTGAATTGCTGGATCGCGGGATCCCCCGTAGCGGATATCCCATTCTGGATTCGGGAGGTCGTGAAATCGGCAGCGTTACTTCGGGGACCATGTCCCCCTCGCTAAACAAAGGGATCGGCCTGGGCTATGTCCCGGTCTCCCATGCGGCTCCGGGCACGGAAATAGCCGTTCAGATCCGGAAGAATCAGGTGCCTGCCATAATTGTCAAACCACCGTTTTATAAGGAATAAAACGGTAAAACCGTACCATCAGGCGTGCGAGAGGAAGGGAAGAGGATACTGATATTAGGCGGAAGTGGTTTTTTGGGCAATGCGCTCTACAAAGAACTCTGCAACTACTTTGATACCTACGGTACGTATTGTTCATCGGGACGCGCCTTTGGCGATAACCGTCAATTCCTGCGGTATGACATGCTGGAGGACGATATCCACCGGGTGTTGCAGGAAATAAGGCCCCATGTCATCATTTCGGCGCTCAGGGGCGATTTTGGCGCACAGATCCAGGCCCATACCCACATAACGGAATACCTGGCCAAACACCAGGCACGTTTGCTGTTCCTCTCCTCCGCCAATGTCTTTGACGCCTACAGTAAGTATCCGTCCTATGAATTCGATAAAACCCTTTCCGAGAGCATTTACGGCAGGCTTAAGATCAAGATAGAGAATATGCTGCTCCGCCTCCCGTCCCGGCAAATGGCCATATTGCGGCTCCCCATGGTATTCGGGAATGCGTCACCCCGGGTGAGGGACCTGAAACAGGCCATGCGGGAAGGGGAACCGATCGAAGTATTTCCCAACCTCATCATCAATGTGGCCTCCGACGACCGGTTGAGCCAACAGGTTCATTACATGATCAACCGGAACCGGCACGGCATTTATCACCTGGGCTCCCGGGACCTGGTGCACCACGAGGAGTTTATTCAGGAACTCTGCGGCTTGTTCAGCACCCGGAAACCGCTGCTCAAAAGGGTGTTTACTACCAACGACGAACGGTACCTGGCCGTCCTGCCCAAACACAACCTTTTACCCAAGAACCTCCAGCACGGTTACCAGGAGGTTATTGACCATCACATCCGGCAGTAAAACACACCGGGGAGCCTAATTGCCCGGAGCCCCCCCGTGCCCCTCCCACGATTTAAATTCCTATCTTCTGATGGAACTTAAGGCGGGAGAATTTTCCGGGTTGCCGGGATAAGGCTACAGGCCCGCCCTCACCAAAAATCATCACTCATGGAAAAACTATCCGAAGCCGCCATTCAAAAGGAACTGGCCGGGATCAGTGGTTGGGAATACCTGGACGGCACCCTGGCCACCACCTTTGAATTCCAGAATTTTAAGGAAGCCTTTGCGGTCATGACGCGGATTGCATTTGAATGCGAGGCGCTGCAGCATCATCCGGATTGGACCAATGTGTACAATCGGTTGGAGATCAGGCTCCACACACATGACGCCGGAGGTGTTACCCAGAAGGATTTCAAGTTGGCCAGGGCCATTGAAAACCTCGTGCTGGAGGAACCTGAGCTGGATTAATCGCATGGAGGGCACATTCAGAATTGCTACATTTGCCCCGAAAACGGATCATATCCATGGGAAGAGCATTTGAATTCCGGAAGGCCCGGAAAATGAAGCGTTGGGCTGCCATGTCCAAAGCTTTTACGCGTATCGGGAAGGACATCGTAATGGCCGTAAAAGAAGGCGGGCCGGACCCGGACGCCAATGCGCGGCTGCGGGCGGTCATCCAGAACGCCAAGTCCGTGAACATGCCCAAGGACAATATCGAACGGGCCATCAAACGCGCGAGCGACAAGTCCCAGGGCGATTTTAAGGAGGTGCTGTTCGAAGGATATGCCCCGCACGGGATCGCCGTCCTGATCGAAACGGCTACGGACAACAACACCCGGACGGTGGCCAACATCCGTTCTTATTTCAACAAATGCGACGGCAACCTGGGTACTTCGGGTTCCGTAGAGTTCCAGTTTGACCACACCTGCAATTTCCGAATCCCGGCCGAAGGAGTGGATCCCGAGGAGCTGGAACTGGACCTCATCGATTTCGGGGCCGAGGAGGTCTTTACGGACGAAGACGGGCTCCACATCTACGGGCCCTTCGAGGCTTTCGGCAGCCTTCAAAAGGAACTGGAGTCCCGCGGGCTGGAAATCCTCTCCTCGGGTTTTGAGCGCATCCCCCAGGTAACCAAGGCGCTCAGTCCCGAACAGGCCGAAGATGTGGAAAAACTGCTCGAGCTCATCGAGGAAGACGACGACGTACAGAACGTCTACCATAACATGGAGGAATAAGGTCGTCCCCGGGATACCGGGCCACGATTGACCCACATCATTGCCCCTGGGACCGAATAGCGGTAGATTAAGGTTTCATCCGGAAGAGCGGCTTCGCCCTTCCACAAATCCTACCGCTATGAAACAGTTTATCGGCATATTTCTGATCGTGCTGACGGGTATTGCCTGCAGCAAAGACAATGGGGACGGTGACGAACTCACCAAGGACGGGCCTTTCCCCATCAGCGAACTGGCAGGGACCTGGGCAGCTACCAAAGCACAATTCAGCGTATCAACGACCTCAGTAGATGTCGTTGCGGAGGGGGGCACGGTCCAAATGAGCGTGCAGTCCAGCGGCCGCTTTTCCCTCACCCTGGACCCGGTGGACAGGGATGCCTATACCGTAAGCGGGGAGATGTTCTGGGAAGCCTGGCAAGGCAGTTATTACTTCGCCATCGAATGGGACGACGAACCCGGAGACTGGGATACCTACGGTCATACCTGGGACGGGACGACCTTATCCATCAATGGCGGGGCGGATACGGGCGAATATGATTTTGACAATGACGGGGATTTGGAATCCTGCTCCCTGCATTTCATCTTCCAACGTATCTAGCTGTAGGCGGGAATAAATCCCTTAACGCCTTCAAAGAATCGCCGGTACGAGGCGTAATCCGACTCGAAATCCCCGCTGGGGTGCAGGGGCTCGGATACTTTCACCTCTTTCTTGCCGAAATCAAAGGCGACCAGGACGATAGGCACCTTAGCCCGTAAAGCGATGTAGTAAAAACCCGTCCGCCATTGCTCCACTTTCTTCCGCGTCCCTTCGGGAGCCAGGGCTAGCCTGAATTCCCGGTGCTCCTCAAAGAGGGCAGCCACGGCGCCAACGGTATCGCTGGCCCGGCTACGGTCTACAGGCGCCCCTCCGGTCCATCTGAAAAACCAGCCATATGGCCACCTGAACAAACTCTTTTTACCTACGTAGTGCATGGGTTTGCCCACCACGCTGCGGACCAGCAGGCCCAGGGGGAAGTCAACCCAGCTGGTATGCGGCGCCACCGCGATCACGCACTGGTCCACCTCCGGAAATTTCCCGTTCATTTTCCAGCCGAGGAGTTTATAAAATAGAAAAGAGGCCAGAGGTCTCATGTGTATGTAAGGGTAGTCAGATCCTGCGATAGATCGCTTCGAGCATTTCCGGGTGGACCTTGCTGCGCCAGTTCGGCCCCAGTGCATTCTCCCAGAGTGGCTCCATAGCCAGGGCCACCTGGACCATGGTGTCCAGGTCGTGTTGGGTCAGGTCCGCGCAAACCTCTTCCGGCAGCACGATCTGATGTTTTTCCATCATCTTCCGGAACAGTTTTACACCCTCCGGATAATAGTTCTCCAGATGTTGGAATACCAAACAGTTCCCGAGTCCGTGCCGGGTTCCCAGCACATAGGACAGACCGTAGCTCATGGCATGTGCGATACCCACCTGCGAGTAGGCAATGCTCATGCCGCCGTGCCAGGATGCCATCATAAGCTTGGCCCTGCTTTCCTCAGGGCAAAGGTCCCCCAGGAATACCTCCTCACAGAGTTCCATGGCCTTCTCGCCGTAGCTCTGGCTAAAGGCATTGAGATAGGTCCCTTTGAGCGATTCCACGCAGTGGATAAAGCAGTCCATTCCAGTGTAGAACCATTGCTCGTGTGGTGCGCCCTTGGTGAGGTCCGGATCCAGGATCACCTGGTCAAAAGTGGTGTAATCCGAGTTGATCCCGAGCTTGCGCTCCGGCCCCAGCAATACGGTCGTGCGGGAAACCTCGGCCCCGGTCCCGCTCAGCGTGGGAACACCGGCATGATAGACCGCTGGTTTGGATACCAGGTCCCATCCCTGATATTGATAGGCCTGCCCCGTGTTATTCAGCATGATGGCCACGGCCTTGGACAAGTCCAGCAAGCTTCCGCCGCCGATACCGACCACGCCGGAAGGATTTTCGCCGTAAGCGGACCGGATCAACTCGACCAGGGCATCAACCTGATGGGTCTTTGGCTCTTCAGTAGCCGACACAAAAATGATCTGGTCCTCAAAAATGGCGGGAATACGGTTTGCGAGCGGCTTACCTTCAAACACGTCGTCTACCAGAAAGATCACCGGAGCCTCGGCATGCCGGCGATGCGGCATTAGAATCTCCCCCAGCTGGTCAAAACTGCCCGCTCCGAATATTACGCGGGGTACCATGGGGAAATTCCGGTATTTGCTTCCGTTTTTAACCGGCCGCTGCTCGGTGTGTTTTCCTTCGACTTTCATTCGCTCAGTTTACATATTTTAAAAGTTCCCTCAGGCTTCCAAGGGTCAGATGGTCATTCCGATGGGCTGTTGCGTCCACCTGTTCGTGCGCCCAGGTAGTGTGGAAGGGTACGTGGACGGCTTGTGCCCCGATATTCTGTATAGGTATAACATCCGACTTCAGGGAATTCCCTACCATCAGGAACTCATTTACCGGAATTTCCAGATGTTCCAGCAGCCTTTGGTAGTTTGCCTCTTTCTTGTCGCTCAACACCTCCACGTGGTGGAAGTAATCCAGCAGCCCGGATTTGGACAGTTTCCGCTCCTGATCCAGCAGGTCGCCCTTGGTAAGGACCAGCAGGCGGTATCTGCCGTGCAAATTCCGGAGCACCTCCTCGACCCCGTCCAACAATTCCAGCTTATGGGCGATCATGCCCTTGCCGATATCCAGGATCCGGCCAATGGTCTCCTGGGGGATGCGGTTGTTGGATAATTGCAGCGCCGATTCGATCATGGAAAGCATGAATCCCTTGATCCCGTAGCCGTATAGCTCAAGGTTCTCCATCTCCATTTTAAAGAGTTCCTGGTCCACCGTATTCTTGGTCTCGTACTCGGCCAGGAGCTCCGCAAAGTGCTCCTCCGCGTCCCGAAAGTACGTTTCATTGACCCAGAGCGTGTCGTCCGCGTCAAAGCCTATGGTGGTTATATCCCTGAAATCTATGTCCATGCCGCTTTTGCTTTTTCCAGGTCTTCCGGCGTATCGATCTCAATGCCGGTAACGCGGGTTTGTACCATTTTAATTTTTTTTCCGTATTCCAGGTACCGGATCGCCTCAATTTTTTCAGCGGCTTCCAGCGGTTGCATGGGTAGTCTTCTGAAATCCAGTAAAGCTTCCTTCCGGAATGCGTAGACGCCCTTGTGTTTGTAATATTTAGCTTTGGGATGCTCGGCGCGCTGGTACGGGATAGGTGCCCTGGAAAAATACAGGGCAAATCCGCGACTGTCCGTAATAACTTTAACCGTATTTGGATTGGCGATCTCCTCCGGATCGGTAATTTCCGTCATCAGGGACGCCAGATCGATCTCCTTTTCCGAATCCTTCCGGAAGACATCAAGGAGTTTCCCCAGGCTTTCAAAATCGATGAAGGGCTCATCCCCCTGAACGTTTACCGCAATATCCACGGAGAGGTCCTCCACGGCCTCCGCGATCCGGTCGCTGCCGGTCTCATGCGGTTCCCGGCTCATGATAACCTCCCCGCCCTCGGACTGTATTGCCTCGCGGATCTCGTCACTGTCCGTAACCACCACAACCTGATCGAACAACCCGGTCTGCAGCGCGGCATGATAGGTCCGGACTATGACGGGTTTGCCCGCAAGGTCCTTCATCAGCTTTCCCGGAAATCGGGAAGCCGCGTATCGGGCCGGTATCATGGCGATGATTTTCACTTCAGAATAAATTTTTTTGCCCTGCGGCAAAGGTACATTTATTTGCTTGCGGTCACAGCTAACGCCTCGGCCGCAGTTTCCTGTAAAACCTGAATACGAATACGAGCACTACAATGACCAGGATCGCTGCCACCACCGGTGCCAGCAAGGAGGCCAGGCTCATGACGGTGGCCGTTCCCGTCTCTATGGTGGCCACTGCCGGATTGGCAAGCCCACCGGTAGTCAGGGTGGAGGCCATCCGCCCCCCGGCTGCGGCACCCTTTATGGCAGTGGCTGTCCCGCCGCCGGCGATAATGGCCAGCGACCAGGTAACCACCGGATCGAGTCCGGCAACGGTGGAGACCATTACCGCGGTACCCGCCAGGGCAGCCAGAGGAATAGCAATGGAGTCAAGCAAATTATCGACCCAGGGAATAAAATAGGCGAATAGCTCCACCAGGGTGGCAACCCCAAGGGTTATCACCGCGGAAAGGCTGCCGATCCATTCCCAGTTATGGTTCAGGTCCCAGATACCGTTATAAGCGGCGAGGCTCAAAGCGAACAGCGGGAGAAATACACGGAAACCGACGGAAGCGGCAAGGCCCACCCCAAGGAATATGCTCAATACGGTTTCTCCGCTCATCGGTCAGTGCGTTTAGGCCTAATTTACGTCATTCGCCATTGACAAAAAAATCGTTCCGGAATCCGATCAGGTACAGCCGTGTGCGCGCCCTGGTAACGGCAGTGTAAAGCCATCTCAGGTATTCCCGGTCCGGCTCCCCGGGCAGGTAAGGTTGCTCCACGAAAACCGTTTGCCACTGTCCGCCCTGGGATTTATGGCAGGTTATGGCATAGGAGAACTTCACCTGCAGGGCATTGAAAAACGGGTTGTTCTTTACGCTCAGGAATTTTTTATAGGAAGATCGTTCGTGTTTGTAGTCCTCCACAACGGCCTTGTAAAGCCGGTCACCATCCTCATAGGACAGGGCCGGGCTCTCCGCTTTTATGGTATCCAGCAAAAGGGTGGTTTCGAACGGTTTCTGGTTCGGGTAATCCACCATGCGCACCTTCACCTCTGCAAAGCGGAATCCGTAGAGGTCCTTGAAGGCAAAGATCTCCAAAACCTCCAGGATATCTCCGTTGGCAATGAATCCCGCCTCGGAGCTGCTTTTGAGCCAGAAGTAATTGTTCTTTACCACCATGAGGTAGTCGCCGGCAGCCAGTTCGTTCTCGAGGAACAACAGCCTGCTGCGGATGTTTTCGTTATAGAGGTTGGCCCGTTTGTTCGATCGAACGATTACTGCGGTTTCCTCCCGCCCGTCCTCGTCAAAGGAGCGGTTGATGGCATCCTGGATGTCATAACCATCGGTCAGGCGAATGATATCCGTAAAACCTGCAAGCCGGAACTTAAAATCGGTTATCGGCTCCGCTGCCAGGGATTGTCGCAAATCCGTCGCGTTCATCAGGATGCCGGAAGCTTCAGTCTGGCGGACCACCTCGTCCAATTCCAATTCGGTTACGTGTTTGCCGTACTGCAACTCCAGGGTATGCGCCTGCAGGGCCGGGCTCAGGCTCAGGCCCACCGGGGGCAATTGCGCCGTATCCCCGATGAGGATCAGGCTGCATTTAAAACCGGAATAAACATAGGTCATCAGGTCGTCCAGCAGGGATTGCTCCCCGCCTTTTCCAATGCCGGCGGGTGTATCGGGGATCATGGAAGCCTCGTCCACGATGAACAGCGTATTTCTGTGACGGTTAGGCGCCAGGGTGAATGAAACTCCACCGGAACGCACCTTTTTGGGGAAATAGATCTGTTTGTGCACCGTAAAGGCCGATGTATTGGTATAAGCCGCCATCACCTTGGCCGCCCGACCGGTGGGCGCCATCAGGACCGCTTTCTTGCCGCAGTGCCAAAGATTGGTGATCAGGGTGCCCAGCAGGGTCGTTTTCCCGGTT
Organism: Robiginitalea sp.; assembly: GCA_050290125.1. Classification (GTDB taxonomy): domain Bacteria; phylum Bacteroidota; class Bacteroidia; order Flavobacteriales; family Flavobacteriaceae; genus Robiginitalea. The sequence continues at coordinate 838 of JBNKHB010000007.1, read as the reverse complement.
CCTGCAAAGCCTTTCAGCAGGAAGACCCTATCCTTTCCGTCTTCCAGGATAAAGGCAGCCAGTTGCTTAAGGGCTTCGGCTTGTTTCAGGGTAGGTTCGTGCGGGAATTTATCGTGGAGTAGGCGAGTAAATGCCGAGGCTGTGAGGGGTTTCATAAGCCCCTAAAGATAGGGACCTTTTTATGCCATTCCCTTTCGCGATTCAAAAAAAATTGTAGATTTGTGTTTAACCGAATTAATCAAGATAACACTCTTACAAAATGAAAGCCATACTGCAGATTGTACTTTGGATCGTATGTATCATTCTCGGATACCTGATCTACCGCTCGGTAACCGGGCCTATTGAATTTGCCAAAGTTAAACAGGAGCGATTTGCACAGGTAATCGACAAGCTGAAGGATATCCGTAATGCACAGGAGGCCTATAAGAGTGTTAATGGTCGCTTTGCGAATGATTTCCAGAGCCTGGTTCGCTTTGTGGATACCGGCAACTACGTGATCACCACACAGCGTGACTCCTCGTATATGGAATACGACCAGACCTACGGCATTGACCTGTTGAAAGAAGTTAAGATCATCGATACCCTCGGCTATGTCTCCGTTAAGGATTCCTTATTCGGCGGCTCTGAGCGCTACAAGGAAATGATGAATGTGCCCTATGCGGCAAATAACGAGCAATTCACCATGAAGGCCGACTTTTTGGAGCAAAGCGGATACCGCGCTCCCGTTTTTGAGGCTAAAGTGGCCAAGAACGTAATACTGAGCGACCAGCCGCAAGACCTCGTCAGCCGCGAAAATGCGCAGGTCAGCGTAGAAGAGGTTAACGGGACCGAGATTAAG
>JBNKHB010000006.1:0-22929 GCA_050290125.1 Robiginitalea sp. | reverse complement strand
TACCTTAAAGCGGCCTTTGAGGCCCTGCTTATTTTTCCGGAAGATCTTGATGTAGTCGTCAATAAACCCGATGATGCCCATCCAGATCATGGTGATGATCAGCAGGATGACATAAATATTGTCCAGGCGGGCAAAAAGCAGGGTGGGAATCAGCGTAGAGCCAATGATAATGAGTCCGCCCATGGTGGGGGTGCCCGCTTTCTGTTGTTGTCCTTCCAGGCCCAGGTCGCGGATGGTTTCCCCGATCTGCTTGCGCTTCAGGAGATTGATTACCCGTTTGCCGTAGACAGTAGCCAGGATCAGGGACAACAATACCGCCATGGCCGCCCGGAAGGTCAGGAAGCCGAAAAGGCTGGCCCCGGGGAACTGGTATTGTTGTTCCAGATATTCAAACAGGTAATACAACATAGCGTTCGTTCATGTGCGGCTCCCATGGGGAGCGAAATCGTTCGTTCCCGGGGCTCAGGCCTCGGATGCCAGACGCTCCAGCACGTCCTGCACTATCTTAAAATCGTCAAAGTCATTCCGCTTGCCGGCGATCTCCTGATAAGTCTCGTGACCTTTGCCGGCAATGAGGATGATGTCTTCGGGCACGGCCAGCTTACAGGCCGTCCGGATCGCTTCTTCCCGGTCCACGATGGAGAGTATTTTGTTGGCGTTCTGGGCCTCCACGCCCCCCTTCATCTCTTCGATGATCCGGCCCGGGTCTTCCGAGCGGGGATTGTCTGAGGTAAAGATGGCGGTGGTACTCATTTCCGATGCGATATGACCCATAACCGGACGCTTAGACTTGTCACGATCACCACCACACCCCACGACGGTGATGACGTTTTCATTTCCAGTCCTCAATGCATTGATCGTAACCAATACATTTTTTAACGCGTCCGGAGTATGGGCATAATCAACAATAGCCGTTATGCGCTGCTTCGAAACGAAATATTGGAACCGTCCTTCCACGGTCCGCAGCTTGCTTAATAATTGCAGGATCTCGAGCGTTTCAAGCCCGAGCAGGCTGGCCGTCGCGTAGATGGCCAGGATATTGTATGCGTTGAACTCCCCGATGAGCTTGGTCCAGACTTCATTGTCGGCGATCTTCAACAGCTGCCCGTCCATCTGCTGTTCCAGGATCTGGGCCCGGAAATCGGCGTAGGATCGCAGCGCGTAGGTGTATTTGCGGGCCTGGGTGTTCTGGATCATGAACAGGCCGTTCTTGTCGTCCGCATTCGTGAGGGCAAAGGCCTTGCGCGGCAGCCCGTCGAACAGGATCTTTTTGGTATTGCGGTACTCGGCAAAGTCCTTGTGGTAATCCAGGTGGTCGTGGGTGAGGTTCGTAAAGATGGCCCCCTCGAATTGCAGCCCGGAGGTACGGCGCTGCGCAATGCCGTGCGAACTGGCCTCCATAAAGCAGAATTCCACGCCGGCCTCGTTCATTTCGGCCAGGTAGCGGTTGATGGTGATCGCATCCGGCGTGGTGTGCCGGGTGGGATACACCTGCTGGTCTACCCGTATTTCTATGGTGGAGATCAGGCCCACCTTGTATCCGGCCATCTGAAAGAGCTGATACAGCAGGCTGCTGACGGTGGTCTTCCCATTGGTGCCGGTAACCCCGACGAGCTTGAGGTTGGCGGACGGATTTTCGAAGAAATTGGAAGCCATCACGGCCAGGGCCTCGTGGGAATCCCCCACTTCCACATAGGTGACCCCGTCTTCCAGGGCGTTCGGAATCTCCTCGCAGATCACCGCGTTCACGCCGGCGCTCACCGCAGCCGGGATAAACTTGTGGCCGTCGGCCTCCGTCCCGCGGATCGCCAGGAAGGCATCTCCCTCGCCGGCTTCGCGTGAATCGAATTGGAGGCTGCGGATGTCGATGGCCGTGGGGCCGCTCACCGCCTGGATGGATACTCCGTACAGCAAGTCCTTGAGTTGCTTCATGAGAGTTCCAGGACTATGCGTTTCACTTCCTTGATTGCGGTTCCCCGGGTAACCGATTGCCGGCGCACCTTGCCGTTGCCGCGCACCTCCACTTCCACGCCCATGTTCTCCAGGATGGAGATGGCGTCCATGCCGCTCATGCCGCGCAGGTCCGGCAGGGTCTCCATGGGTTCGCGAGCCGTCTGGTAGTACGATTCGTAGGCCTGTTCCAGCGCCGGGAGTTCCGGTTCGGCATAGGCCAGGCGCTCTTCCAGCGGCCGGTTGGCGATCACTTTTCGGGCCACCGATTTAAAAACGGGCCCGGAAACGTCCGCGCCGTAATAGCCCACGCTCTTATCCGGTTCGTGGATCACCACGATGCAGGAATATTGAGGATCCTCGGCCGGAAAATAACCGGCAAAGGTGGAAATGTACCCCAGCTTGTCCGGGTCCTTCCCGACATAATTCTTTTGTGCGGTCCCCGTTTTCCCGGCCATTGGCAGGTAGGGGGAATCCAGGCGGTGTCCGGTCCCGTGCTTTTCGGCCACCACATTGCGCAATAATTGCTGCACCTTCCGGATGGTTTCCTGGGAACAGATGGCAGGGTTGATGACCTCCCGTTCGAACTTCTCCACGGTGCGGTCCCACTCGCGCACTTCGGAAATCAGGCGGGGCCGGACCATCACCCCGTCATTGGCGATGGCGTTGTAGAAGGCCAGCGTCTGCAGCGGCGTGAGGGAAACCTCGTATCCGTACGACATCCAGGCCAGCGATATGCCGGACCAGCCCTTATCGCCTGGGCTGCGAAGGATAGGGACCCCTTCGCCCTTGATCGGCAGGCCCAGCTGGCTGTGCAGCCCCATGGCCATGAGCCGGTTGACAAAGCGCTGCGGCTGGTCTTTATATCCGTTGTGGATGATCTTGGCAAATGCGGTGTTGGAGGAGACCTCAAAGGCCTTTGCCACGCTGATCTCACCGTAGCCGCCATGCTTGGAGTCGCGCACCACCCGGTCGTAGATCCGCCAGTAGCCCTTCTCGGTGTCCACGATGGTACTGGTATCCACCACCTTGTCCTCCAGGGCGGCTACCAGTGACATAAGTTTAAAGGTGGAGCCCGGTTCGTGCGATTCCCCGATGGCGTAATTGAGGCGCTCGTAATAATTGCCCTCGGACGTGCGCCCCAGATTGCTGATCGCTTTGATCTCCCCGGTTCTGGTCTCCATCACGATCACACTGCCGTGCTCCGCCTTGTAATGTTCCAGTTGTTGCAACAATGCGTGGTGGGCAATGTCCTGGATGTTGATGTCAATGGTGGAAATCACATCATACCCATCTTTGGGCTCTATGATATTGTCCAGCCCGATGGGTTTCCACTGGCCTTTGGCAATGCGTTGTTTCAGGCGTTTGCCCTCGGTGCCCCTCAGGTAATTCCCGAAGGCGCCCTCCAGGCCCACGCGAGTGGCGTATCCGTTCTCGTCATAGCGTTCATAGCCCACGCTTCGTTCCGCGATCTGCCCGAGTGGGTGTTCCCGCATGGTGCGCTGTTCCACAATGATCCCGCCCTTGTAGGGACCTTTCTCGAAGAGCGGGAAGGTCTTAACGGCCAGGTAATCGGAATAATCGATATTGCGGGCGATCAGGGTGTAGCGGTTCTTGGTGGCACGGGCCTTTTGAAGTAGTTTTTCGTAATGTGCGGCGGGTTTGCCGAACAGGTCTGCCAGTGACCTGGAAAGCGGGCCCACGCCTGCCCGGAAGTCCTCCTCGGAAACGGTAACGGCATCAAAGCGGATGGTGTACTTGGAGACCGATGTAGCCAGCAGGCTGCCGTCGTCCGAATACAGATTGCCGCGGTTCGGGGCAATCGTAAACATCTTCTCGGTGCGCTGCATGGCCAGCTCCCGGTACTTGTCCCCGTCTACCGTCTGGATATTCACCAACTTGAACACCACGGCTGCGGAAAAGAGGAAAAGTCCCCCTGCCACTATGTATAACCGGATGAGTATGTTCTTTGGGGTGATGGCCACGGTTTATTTGTTTGTGGGTACGATTATTTTATGAGGGGGTATTTCCGAGGGTAGTAATCCCGCCTCCTGCACGCTGGCCCGGATGGTGGATTCCAGCTTTAACTGCTGGGCCTGCGAACGGACCTCCACGAATTCGCTGCGCAACTGGCGCACCTCATCGCTCAGGGCGGCGATCTGATGCACTTTTCGGTCCGCGGCGTGGGAACTGGCGATCATGATGGTGGCCAGGGAGGACGCAAAGACAATGAAGGCCCAGTTCTTGGGAGCGTCACCGCTCACCAGGAAGGTGCCTTTCAAAATCGATGTTATTCCTTTTTTCATACCTGTATTACTCGTGTTCCACGCGCTCCGCGATCCGGAGTTTGGCGCTTCTGGCCCTTGGGTTGACGGATCGTTCTTCTGCATCCGGTACCTGCAATTTCCCCACCGCCCTGAACGGGGCCAGGGGGTTGCCGTAAAAATCCTTTTCCACCTCGCCTTCGAATTTCCCGCTGCGTATAAAGCGTTTCACCAGCCGGTCCTCCAGGGAATGGTAACTGATCAGGCTTAGCCTGCCTCCCGGCCTTACCAGTTCCGGGGTCTGGAGAAGAAATTCCTCCAGCGCCGCCGTTTCCTGATTTACCTCCATGCGGATCGCCTGATACAGTTGCGCCAGCTCCTTGTTCTCCTTCCCGCGCTGTAACAGGGGCCGGACCAGTTCGTTGAGCTGCCCGGTGGTTTGCAACGGTTCGGTTTCCCGGGCACGGACAATGGTGCCCGCAATCCTGGGCGCCCGTTTTAACTCCCCGTATCGCAGGAGCACGTCCCGCAATTCTTCAAAGGTGTAGGTGTTGAGCACATCCGCGGCGGATCGGTCGGCACACCGACTCATCCGCATGTCGAGCGCACTGTCAAAGCGGGTGGAAAAACCGCGCTCGGGTACGTCGATCTGATGGGACGAAATGCCAAAATCGGCCAGGATGCCGTCAACCTTCAGAATGCCATAGAACTTTAAAAACCGTTTCATGTACCGGAAGTTCTCCCCGATCAGCATGAGCCGCCCGTCTTCCGGTTTGTTGGCCAGGGCGTCCTCGTCCTGGTCAAAGGCGTACAATCGGCCCTCGGGACCCAGTCTGCTGAGGATCTCCCGGCTGTGGCCGCCTCCCCCGAAGGTGGCGTCCACATAGACGCCCTCCGGCCGGATGGCCAGGCCGTCTACCGATTGGGTGAGCAGGACGGGTTTATGATACCCCATCGCCGTCATCCCCCATCACCTCTTCGGCCAGGTCGGCAAAATCGGCCGCGGTCTCCTCCAGCACATTTTCATAGCTGTCCTTATCCCAGATCTCCACAATATTGATGGCGGAGCTAAGGACTACCTCTTTATCGATCCCCGCTACGGCCATCAGATTCCGGGGGATCAGCAGGCGACCCGTGGCGTCGATCTCTACCTGCTTCACCCCGGCCGTAAAGCGGCGGATGAAATCGTTATTTTTCTTCTTGAACCGGTTCTTTCTGTGCATTTGCTGCATGAGCTGGTTCCATTCGGACATGGGATAGAGCTCCAGGCAGTTTTGAAAGACGGAACGCTTGATGACAAACCCCTCGTTGAGTACCGGCACCATCTGGTTCTTGAGGGCCACCGGGATCATGATACGCCCTTTGGCATCGGCCTTGCACTCGTATGTCCCGATGAAGCTGATCACGCGTTTGTCCGGTTGATTTGTTAATTAAAACTCAAATATATAGAAATTATTACCACATTTTACCACAAATTACCACAATGTTGATAATTTTCGCGTTTCAACAGGGTGTGTTCCGCGCTGTCATTTGTTTTTACTGGGGTTCCATAAGTGGGAGAAAATTGAAGGGACAGAGACCTCCTTCCGCACGCCTCCGGCCTTGCCATTAGGGGGAAATCCCTATATTTGCCCATTCACAGCAAAGCCCTGTATGGAAGAGCAGATCATTAAGGACGGGAAGTACCGTTATATTGAGAAAGGGGAAGGAACCCCCATGATCATCCTGCACGGCCTGATGGGCGGCCTGAGTAATTTCCAGGGCGTCTCCGATTATTTCCCGACGCAAGGCTACCAGGTCCTGATCCCCGAATTGCCGATCTACGACCTGCCGCTGGCCCGGACCAACGTAAAGAACATTGCCCGGTTCCTGGAAAAATTTCTGGAGTACAAGGAATTGCACGACGTTATCCTGCTGGGGAATTCCCTGGGCGGCCACATCGGTTTATTGCATACCAAGATGTACCCGGAAATGGTGAAGGCGCTGGTCATTACGGGCAGTTCCGGTCTCTATGAGAGCGCCATGGGCGACGGCTATCCCAAACGCGGGGATTACGATTTCATCAAGAAGAAGGCAGAAGATGTCTTTTACGACCCAAAAGTGGCCACCAAAGAGATCGTTGACGAGGTTTACGCCACCGTCAATGACCGGATGAAACTCATCAAGACCCTGGCGATCGCCAAGAGCGCGATTCGCCACAATATGTCCAAGGACCTCCCCAAGATGAAGACCCCCACCTGTATCATCTGGGGCGAAAACGATATGGTGACCCCGCCCAACGTGGCCAAGGAGTTCCATCAGCTATTGCCGGATTCGGATTTGTTCTGGATCCCAGAGTGCGGCCATGCCCCGATGATGGAGCATCCGGAGGATTTCAACCGCATCCTGGAAGGCTGGCTGGAGCAGCGCAATTTCTGACCCCTCGCCGGTGTAACGCGGCGGACCAAGCCCCTTGCAACGGTCGTCCATATAGCATCCCCTCATGAAGATCAAGTCCGCAGAATTCGTCGTCAGCAATACGGATCCGGCGCGTTGCCCCTCGGAACCGCTGCCCGAATACGCCTTTATCGGCCGGTCCAACGTTGGCAAGTCCTCCCTGATCAATATGCTTACCGAACGCAAGCACCTGGCCAAGACTTCCGGACGCCCCGGGAAGACGCAACTGATCAATCACTTCCGGATCAATGCGGAGTGGTTCCTTGTTGACCTGCCGGGATACGGATATGCGCGTACCTCCAAAAAGAACAAGGCAGCCTTTCAAAAGATCATTCAGAAGTACTTCCGGGAACGCCGCCAGTTATTGCTGGCCTTTGTACTGATCGATATCCGGCACGAACCCCAGCGCATTGACCTGGACTTTATGGAATGGCTGACCGACCAGGAAATCCCGTTTGCCATTGTCTTTACCAAGGCGGACAAGCTGAAGCCCAAGGCCCTGGAACGGCAGACCGCGGAGTATGGGCAGGCCATGCATGCCGCAGGCTGGGAAGTACTGCCTCCCCATTTTATCACCTCCTCCTCAAATGGCTCCGGGAAGGACGAATTACTGGATTACATCGACTCGTTGAACCAGGCCTTTAAAGAAGCCTCCGGTAGCTGAGATCAGGATCCATGTGCCTGCCTTTCACCCTTCAAGGTCTTTAAGCAAGCCCTCCAGTTTCTGCAGCAGTAGTTCCAGGTCGGATACCCCGTTGAGTGCCTCCGCCCCCAATAGGACTTCCGGCGTCCCCTTGCGAACCTCCAGGATAGCCGGGAGTGGGACAGTACCGATACCCCGGCTTCTGGCAAAGCTATCGTACTCGTCCCGGTGGAGGAACCGCACCGGGCGACCGCATGCCTTCAGGAAATCCTTCCAGGCCTGTTTGGGCCCGATGGCACCATGGGTGATCCTGCAAAGGTTACAGCTGTAGGTCTCCGGCCGCAGGTATTTATGCAGGCTGTCCAAAACGGCGTGCTGCCAGCCGGAATCGGCATTGTAAACAAAGATGAGGGTCCCGTCGGGCAATGATTCTTTTTGCATGCTTCCTATTTAGTAGGCGGTTCAGTCACGGGCTTACACCTGAAGGCGCTTTAACCTTTTCTTATTACGCCGGCTGCCGGATGCTTCGTACCTTTAATCCTTCATACAACCTGCCGCAATCCATACCTAATGAAGACCATCCTACACCGGGCATCCTCCCGCGGCCATGCCAACCACGGCTGGCTGGAAAGTTACCACAGTTTCAGTTTTGCAGGCTATCACAATCCGGAGCGGATGCAATTCGGGGCCCTGCGCGTATTAAACGACGACCGCGTTGCACCGGGCCGGGGCTTTGGCACCCACCCGCACCGAAACATGGAGATTGTATCCATTCCCCTGCGGGGCGACCTGGAACATAAGGACAGCATGGGCAATACCGCAGTAATACGCGAAGGCGACATCCAGGTGATGAGCGCCGGTACCGGGGTACAGCACAGCGAATACAACAAAAACGAGGATCGCGAGGTGGCTTTCCTTCAAATCTGGATCTTGCCGGACCGGGTGAACGTGGAACCGCGCTACGCCCAGATAAGCCTTGAAGACGGTGACCTGCAAAACCGATGGTTCCCTGTATTGGGTCCGCGTGGGGAACATCCCGGGCTTTGGATCCATCAGGACGCCTGGTTCCATATGGGCGCGTTCAAGGCGGGACAGGGGAGCACCTACAAATTGAAGGATGCCGGACACGGCCTCTACGTCTTTGTGCTGGAAGGCAGGATCACTGCCGCAGGCGAGACCCTTAACCGCAGGGACGCCGCAGGCATTCTGGATGCGAACGAAGTAGCCTTTGATATTGAAGAAGACAGCCGCATCCTGCTGATCGAGGTGCCGGTGTGATTCCGGTCCTTAATTTGATATATGTCATGAATTATTCGTATCCTAGGGCCTAGTTTTACCGCTAGAATCAACTTAAACGGCTCCCATGGATAAAATTACGGACATCCTTATTCCTTATGATTTCAGTCCTCCGGCGCAACGCGCCCTGGATTACGCTATACACTTTGCAGGTACGCGACCGGATAAACACCTGATCGTTACGTTTATCCAGGAGAAGAAGGATGAACAGGCCATGGAAAAGGCCTTCAAGGAAATCCGGTCCGGGCTTACCAAAGCATTCCGGGCAAAAATTTCCTGGACGGCCATGGAAGAAGCCTCCGTAGCCGGCCTGATTGCAGAATGCAAAAAGCAAAAAGCAGACCTGGTGATTATGGGCACCTCCGGCTCGGAAGACCCGGACGGTACTACCAAGACCTCACAAACCGTATTGACCACCGATTGCCCCGTATTGGTGGTGCCCCAGCATATCCCCGAAGATTTCCGCCTGGCGAAGATCGCATTGGTCCTTGGGCCGCGGGAGATCGACGATCCATCGGTACTGGGAACCCTTCTGGATGTAGCCCGGACCTTCAATGCCAAGGTATATGTCCTGACCATCGAGCACAAGCCAATGACCTATGGTTATTCGGAAAGTGAGGAACACAACGAGGAGTTGCTGGAATACTATCTGGAAGGTTTCTATGCGCAGCACGTTTTCCTGCGCAGCGACGACGTGGTAAAGGCCATCTTTGACTATGCCACCGACAAGGAGATGGACATGATTGCCATCCTCCCCCGGAACCACGTGCGCAAGGATAGCGGTTCCGGCGGGCGCCTTACCCGCATCCTGACCCTGCAAACTGAAATTCCGCTGCTTGCCATCGAGCACTAGCCATAGGCAGCCATGACCGTGCTCCTCATCATCCTGGGGCTCACCGTAGCCTTGTTTATTTGGGGCAAATGGCCGCCGGACGTGGTGGCGCTGATGGCCATGCTGGCCCTGTTCTTTACCGGCATCCTGAGCCTGGAGGAAACCCTGAGCGGTTTCAGCAATCCCACTGTGATCATGATCGCCGCCCTTTTTGTGATCGGCGAGGGCCTTTCGCGGACCGGGTGGACCGCCCTGGCGGGCAAACGCTTCGTTAGTTGGGCCCGTAACAGCAAATCGCGCTTACTGGTCATCGTTACCACGGGCTCCAGCCTGCTTTCCGGGCTGGTGAGCAACACCGGGACCGTGGCCGCCCTGCTCCCGGTAGTGGTATCCGCAGCCTGGAGCGCCGGCACCTACCCCTCCAAACTGCTCCTTCCCCTGGCTTTCGGGTCCAATACCGGAGGACTCCTGACCCTTACGGGCACCCCACCCAACATCATTGTCAGCAATACCCTCACCGCCAATGGATTTGACGGCTTTTCTTTTTTTGAGTTTGCATTGATCGGCTTGCCGCTGCTACTGATCTCCATCCTGTATTTCCGGTATGTGGGACACCGCCTGCTCCCGGGGAATCCCACCCGGAACCGGCCGGTTTCCATAGACGCAGAGGTGCACGGCTGGATTGAGCGTTTCAGTTTGGGCGACAACGTGTACCGCCTGCGCATCCGCTCCATGTCGCCGCTGCAGAACACGCAGATCGGAGACTGGGGTTTCGCCGAGAAATACGGCGTTATGGTGCTCCGGCTGCGCAGGCGGCATCCCCGCGTTGCAGAGAAGGCCCTGGAAGCCTCTGCCCTGGCCATCGAACTACCCGGGCCGGAAACCGATATGCGCTACCACGACATCCTAACGGTTAAAGGGGAAGCCCGGTCGGTGGACCGGATGATCCTGGATTTTAAGCTGGGCGTGCTGCCAACCCCATACAGCCCGGAGGAATTCAAGGAAGAATTCATTACCCAGGAAGTGGGGATGGCCCAGATGCTGATCACCCCGAATTCCTATCTGGTGGGCCGCCGGCTGGCCATGGGCAGCCTACTGGAAAAGTACGGCCTGCAACTGCTGGGTGCGTCGCGGAACAACGCCCCGCTGACCGGCACCGAAATCGAAGTCCGGGCCGGCGATGCTTTTGTGGTCAGGGGTTCGTGGGAGAACATGGACCGGCTCAAATCACTGTACCGGAATCTCGTGATTACGGGCAGCCCGGAAGCGATGGCCAAGAATGTGGAACAACTGACCTATCGCTCCTGGATCGCACTTTCCAGCCTGGTGCTGCTCATTGCACTGCTGGTGTTGGATTGGCTCCCCGGGGCCGTAGCCGCGCTCTTCTGCGCAGGTATCCTGATGCTGACCGGCTGCGTCCCCATCGACAAGGCCTATAAACGGATCAGCTGGACCAGCGTGATCATGATCGCCGCGATGATCCCCATGGGGCTGGCCCTCCAAAAGACGGGCCTGGCCGCATTCACGGCCAACGCGCTCGTGAACTCCTTGGGGCATTGGCATCCCAGCCTGCTGTTGGCCGGGATCTTCCTGCTTACGACTGCTTTCAGCCAAACCATCAACAACTCGGCCACAGCCGTATTGATGGCTCCCATCGCCCTGATGGCAGCTGCTTCCCTGAGCCTTTCGCCGGAACCTTTTTTGATAGCCGTGGCCGTAAGCGCTTCTACCGCTTTCCTGACGCCGGTAGGCACCTCCACCAACGCCATGGTCCTCACCGCCGGGGGGTACAGCTTCCTGGATTACGTCAAGGCCGGTTTACCGCTGCTGTTATTGTTCTTTGCAGCCACCCTGCTGCTGGTCCCGGTCTTCTGGCCGTATTAAGCGGTCGTTTGTCGATTGTACGGGTTGCGGCGGCCACGCCCCTTCAGAGGTGACGATAAATTGATTACTTTCGGGGCGCTATTCCTAGAAATAACAACCCATGACCCAATCCAGATACCGCAGCTGGTTTCATCCCTATAAACCCGCCAAAGACTACACCCAACGCGTCGCCTATTTCAGCATGGAATTCGGCGTGGACCAGGGGCTTAAGATCTATTCCGGAGGCCTGGGCTTCCTGGCCGGGTCACACCTTCGATCGGCCTATGACCTGAAGCAAAACATGATCGGCATCGGCATGCTTTGGAAATTCGGCTATTACGACCAGTGCCGCAACCAGGACCTGAGCATGCAGGCCCGGTTGATCCAAAAGCAGTACGACTACCTGGAGGACACCGGCATTGAAGTTTCGGTGACCATCAATGACAATCCCAACGTTAAAGTGAGGGCCTATGTGCTGAAACCGGAGATCTTCGGTACCGTACCGCTCTACCTGCTCAGCACGGACCTGCCGGAGAACGACCATTTGTCGCGGACCATTACCGACCGGCTATACGACCCGAACGACGAGACCCGCATCTCACAGAGCATCGTGCTGGGAATCGGGGGTGCCAAGGTGGTCGAGGCGCTGGGGGGCGCGGAGGTTTACCACCTGAACGAAGGCCATGCGCTGCCTGCCTTTTATTACCTGAAAGACCGGGGCGTAGACCCTTCCCGGCTGGTCTTTACCACCCATACCCCGGAAAAGGGCGGGAACGAAGAACGCAACGGCTTCCACCTGAACAGCCGAGGTTTCTTTGGCCGCAAATTACCCGAAGAGGAACTGCGCCGCGAATTGGTGGGCGATACGCTGAACTATACGGTATCCGCGCTGCGGAATTCCAGAAAATCCAATGCGGTTTCCGAACTGCATGCCAAGGTGGCCCGGCAGATGTGGAAGCCCTTTGGGCTGGACGGCAAGATCATCCCGATCACCAATGCCCAACATCCGGAATTCTGGACGGATGCAGCCCTGTGGAAAGCTTTTGAAAAAAGCAATAAGCGGGCATTTGCCCGCAGGAAGAAAGAACTCAAGGCCGAGTTGTTTGCACGGGTCCTGGACCAGACCGGGAAACTCTTTGACCCCGATGTGCTCACCATCGTCTGGGCGCGGCGGTTTGCCGGCTACAAACGGGCCGAATTGCTGTTGCGGGATTTTGACCGCTTCCGTGCCCTTATCGGGAGCCAGGACCGGCCGGTACAAATCATTTGGGCCGGGAAACCCTATCCCGAGGATTACGGCGCCATCCGAATCTTTGACCGGCTGGCGGAGGTGAGCCGCGACTTTCACAGCCTGGCGGTGCTGACCGGGTATGAGATAGCCCTTTCGCGACTGCTGAAGGAGGGTTCCGATATCTGGCTGAATACCCCGCGGATCACCCGGGAGGCCTCCGGTACCAGCGGGATGACCGCGGCCATGAACGGGTCCCTGAACCTCTCGGTAAACGACGGCTGGATCCCGGAATTTGCCCGACACGGCGAAAACGCCTTTGTACTGCCCGAAGCCGATCCGAACCAGCCCCATCAGGTGCAGGACGACACGGATGCCCGGAATTTGTACGAGATCCTTGAAGGCGAAGTGCTGCCCCGTTATTACGAGCAGCCCGATAACTGGCAGGAAATGATCTTTACGGCCATGCGGGAAGTGGTACCGGCCTTTTCGAGCCACCGGATGGCAGATGCGTATTACCGCCAGCTGTACAGCGCCTGATCAACCGATGATATAGGGCTGACCCGTGCTTTGCAGCGCGGCGAACCAGAATTCCCCTTCCAGGTCTATTTTCTTTCGCTGGTTGGTCACCGCCGCAATGGGCAGGTACACCAGGTGATTGTTCACAACGCCGATCACAAAGCGCGTCTTCCCGGCCATGGCACCGTGAACGGCCTGGTATGCCAGCCGGTTGCAGAAAATGCTGTCGCTGGCGTTGGCAGGTGCTGAGCGGATGATATAGCTGGGGTCGATGTATTTGATGGTGAGTTCGGTCCCCTTCTCCTTAAAATGATCGCTGATACGGTCTTTCAGGAAGATCCCGATATCCATATGCTTGACGTTGCCGGAGGCATCCCGCACTTCGGAAGCCTTGTCGAAGAGGTGTTGCCCCGCCCCTTCGGCCACAACGATCACTGCGTGTTGTTTGGCCTCCAGCCGTTTTTCCAGCAATTCCAGGAAGCCGTTCTCGCCCTCCAGTTCAAAGGGCAGTTCAGGGACCAGCACAAAGTTGACCACCGGCATGGAAATGGCGGCGGAAGCGGCAATAAACCCGCTGTCCCGCCCCATCAGTTTTACCAGGGCCACCCCGTTATAGGCCCCGGTAGCCTCGTTGTGCGCATCCCGGATGATGGGTGCCGCTACATGGAAAGAGGTTTCGTATCCGAAGGATTTATCGATCAGGTCAATGTCGTTATCGATGGTCTTGGGAATCCCCACCACCGAGATATCCAGGCCCCTTCGTTCCACTTCCTGCCCGATGGCATCGGCGCCCCTAAGCGTCCCGTCGCCCCCGATGGCAAAGAGGATGTTGATCCCCATCCGCTCCAGGGTATCCACCATCTCGCCAACGTCTTGTGCTCCCCTGGAGGACCCCAGGATCGTGCCTCCGAATTGATGGATATCCCGAACCACTTCGGGGGTGAGCCGGTGATACGGATGGGGGCAATCCCGGGTAAGCCCCAAATAGCCGTAAGGTATCCCGACGATCTCGGCCACGCCGTAGAAATAATGAAGGCCCATGACCAGGCCGCGGATCACATTGTTGATCCCGGGGCACAGGCCGCCGCAGGTCACAATGGCCGCTTTGGTATGTGCGGGATCAAAGAACATTTGTTTGCGGGGACCTGATTTATCCAGGGCAAGCGGTTTGGTCCGGTCAGCCAGGCAACGGTCAAAGCTGGCAAAGGAGGCATCGAACAGGATCCGGTCCTCTTCCCCTACGAAATTAAACAGGCGATCCCCCTCCTTGCTGCTCAGCGGCAGCGGGGAAGTACGGGTTGCCTTGCCCAGAGTATGAATCCGGAACGGGTCGTTTTGTTCCATCGGCTTGGATTTTAGTGGTTCGCGGTACAGGCGAAGTTAAACTTCTTCAAGCGCCTACAAAAACGGATCGGTCATTTGCCCTCTTCCAACTCCAACTTTTCCGCGAAATACGCGCAGAAATCCTTCATGGTAGCGGTCATTTTTTCATCCTGAGTAGCCTTGTAAAAAGTATCCGCAAGAGAAAGGAGGGTCTGATGGAAGAAGATCTTCATGTCGTGTACCGGCATTTCCTTGGTCCACAGGTCTATCTTCAGGGATTCCCTGGCCCGGCCGTCCCAAACGGAAAGCAACATGGCCATGGCCTGCTCGTCTTCCACGCCCCCGTCCTGGGCGGACCAGTTAAGGGCTTCCGGTACGCGGTTCTCGTCCAGGCCAACCTGCAGGCGGATTTCGGATGTATGTACTATCGCCATATTATTTGGGTGGTTTATAGTTAGATTCCCGGAAGAGCGTTTCTCCGGGGAGCTGAAGCATCTGCTGCATTTCGGTTTCCGGATGGTTCTCCATGTAGGAGCGCACGATTTGCCAACCCATGAAGCGGCCGATGCGACCCGGAGACTCATTGTCCAGTACCAGGCGGAATTTGCTGAAAGGGGCGGGATCCAGGAATCGCGCCGCCAGTCCGCGGTCGGTATCGTAGAGCAGTTCGCGCTCAATGAAATAGCGCCATATCTGCCCTTCGTTTTCCCGGGCCCATTCCATATGCCCGGCACTGTAACCGATCTTGACGGAATCCGGTGCCGCCGGCATGAGCCGGTCTTTCAGGTACAGCTGCTTCCCGTAAAATACCATTTGCGACACAAAACTGCGGGCGTTTGGCGCCGGGACTACCCGGCCCCCGAATGCAGCGGCCACGTCACTCACTATAAGGTCCGGATCCAGGCCACTCGCAATGTAACGCTCGATATTCCCGTAAAATTCGTGTTCGGGCCCCAGATAATTATCCAGGCCGATCAGCAGCAGGCTGTCCGTCAGGATCACCCGGTTCTCGTAATCCACGTCTGTGGTCAGCGTTACGACATCAGGTATGGGATAATCCGGAAAATAGTAGCGGACATGTTTAAAGAACAATTCCAACGCCGACTCCTGTGGCCCCAGGTCCGGGAATGCCTTTTGCACCTCGGACCGAAGCACGCGTTGCAGGCTGTCCGCATGTTTGGCGAGCCATACGCTGTCCGGGTACTGTTCCGGGAATAGATAGGGATACTTTGCTTTCAGCTCCGGCAGGGCGGAGGTGGCCATCCGGTCGAAGTCCTGATCAAACCGCTGCCAGTTGATTTCCACCGGGATGCGGAGCACTTCTTCGGAGATTTCGGACCCGTTGCCGCCGCATCCGGTTTGGGTCAGAAGGACTAGGGTGAGCAGGAAGCTTCCGGCTACTTTACGCAAGGCTTTCTTTTTAAAGGTACAGACACTACTTTTACGGGGTAAAGTTAGTGGTTTTCCCATTCAAAGCGAACACAGATGCAAAGCGACAAGGTTATCGATCATATCACGGACTGGCTGAAAGACTATGCCGTTAACGCGGGGATGAAAGGATTTGTGGTCGGGGTTTCCGGCGGAATCGACTCGGCGCTCACCTCCACGCTCTGCGCCCGTACCGGATTGGACGTGCTTTGTCTGGAGATGCCCATCCATCAGTCCAAGAACCAGGTGAGCCGCGCGGCCAACCATATATTTTGGCTCAAGGAGCGCTTCCCGAACGTGCGGTCCCAGTGGATCAACCTGACGCCGGTCTTCGACAGCCTGATCCAGGTATTGCCTTCGGTAGAATCGGAAGAGAGTCGCTTTATGTCCCTGGCCAACACCCGGGCCCGGCTCCGCATGACCTCCCTGTATTATTTCGCCGCCCTTGAGAAATACCTGGTAGCCGGCACCGGGAACAAGGTGGAAGACTTCGGCGTGGGCTTCTATACAAAATACGGCGACGGGGGGGTGGACCTCAGCCCCATCGCCGACCTGCTGAAGAACGAGATTTACGAACTGGCCAGCCATCTGGGGATCATCAAGGAGATCATGGAGGCTCCGCCAACCGACGGGCTTTGGGGCGACAACCGGACGGACGAGGATCAGATCGGCGCGTCCTACCCGGAGCTGGAATGGGCGATGGCCATGGATGAATCGGGCAAAACAGCCGATGACTTTCAGGGCCGTGAGCGCGAGGTATTCCGGATCTACAAACGCCTGAATACCGTTAATCGGCATAAAATGCTTCCTATCCCTGTCTGCGAAATACCCAAGTCGCTGAAAACTACCGCTTAACCCGGAATAGCTGCATTAGCACGAAAAATGAGGCTGCTTTCCCCGCCTGCCGGCAATTTTTTGACAATTTTGTAGAGGAATTCATCGAATTAAACCTTACATTGCATGTCAGTTTTTTAGGGCATGCTCCCGTAAACTGATCCTCTAAACAAACCAACATGATCAACGTTCTTATTGCGGACAATCATCCGATCGTCCGCCTAGGTATTAAGCAAGTTCTGGAACATGAAGAGGACGTACAAGTCCTCGGCGACGTGGCCACCACAGGAGCCCTTTTCCAGCTGCTTAGAAAAGCGACCCCCGACGTTCTCATCCTAGAAATGGATATCCCGGAGATCAACGGTATTGCAACCCTGCGTAAAATGAAATCGGAGTATCCGGACGTTAAAGTGCTGATCTACAGCGGTCAGTCCGAAGACGTCTACGCCCTGAGCACAATACGTGCGGGCGCCAGCGGATACCTCTCCAAGAGTGCCGACCTGTCCTATCTGGTGTCGGCCGTTCACAAAGTAAGCCAGGGCGGTATGTTCATCACCAACGAACTGGCCCAACGCCTTGCCTTTGACGAAGGCACCCAGAAACCGCGCCGCTTCTTCCGCAAACTCTCTACCCGCGAGGTGGAAGTACTGAAGATGCTGGCCAGCGGCAAGCGGAATAAGGAAGTAGCCCAGGGGTTGAACCTGAATGAGAAAACGGTAAGTACATACAAGGCCCGCCTGATGAAGAAGCTCAATGTGGACAACATGGTAGATTTGTTACAGCAGGCAAAAGCCCTGGAGCTGTACTAAGTTTTTCGACATAGAATTTTCGGACCCGGCCTTTGCAGCCGGGTCTTTTTTTTTGGGGGGAAGGACCGGGAATAGGATAGGACCGGGATCAGGAAAGGACGCGGTTGAGCTTCGTATTGAGCAGCTTGTTCAGGTGCAGGTAATTCATGATCTCCTCCAGGATCTCGGGATTGGTTTCGCTGGGACGCTCTTCGGTTTGCCTCCGCAATTCCTCAATGCGCTTCTGTATCAGGTAACAGCGGAGCGACAGGATGGTTTCACTGACAAGCTGGGCCAGGCCCTGGCTTTTCTCTTTCGGATAGATGTCCTTGCGTTCCCACTGGTGAAGCTGGTATTTTTCCTCCTCCATGAGGATGGATGTTAGCTCCCCTACCAGGTCCGGCTCGGTATCCTCCAGCAAGCGGCCCGGCTCAAAATCCTCCCCCGCGTTCAATTGTTCGATCAACCTGTAATAGATATTCCGGAAACGGTCATCGCTGAGCTCGATCTCGTCTTCCTGTAAATCCAGGTAAACTTTTTCGAATACCCGGGATTCGCTGCGTTCCGGCTCCAGGATCAGCTCGCCGTCCTCGTTTTCCTTGAGCACCAGGTCTTCGAATTCCTCGGATTGCCGGCCGTACAACAACAGCATCTCGATAATCTTGCGTTCCAGCTCGTATTGCTGGTCTACCTTATCCGCCGGTTCGGGGCGCAGCACTTCCATTTCCCGGGGTGCCGGCTTCCGGGCCTCGTCCCGCATCCGCTTTCGGCCCATCTGGGCCAGTTCGTTGAACAGCACCGCTTCCGAAATCCCCATCAGTGAAGCGCACTCCTGTACGTAAACCTCTCGCTTGATCCGGTCCGGGATGCGCGCGATACTGCTTACGATATCCCGGATGGTCTCCGCCTTTTTGATGGGATCGTGGGCGGCCTCTTCAGTGAGCAGGGCGGTCTTGAACTGGATAAAATCGCGGCTGTTCTCCGCAAGGTAGCTTTCAATAGCCTCCCGGGAGTGGGCCCTGGCAAAACTGTCCGGATCCTCCCCTGGGGGGAAGGAACAAACCCGCACGTTGAGCCCTTCCTCCAGTATCAGGTCGATCCCTCGCAGGGAGGCGCGTAGCCCTGCTGCATCGCCGTCAAAAAGGACGACGATATTCGAGGTAAGCCGTCGTATCAGGCGGATCTGTTCCGGGGTGAGGGCCGTACCGCTGGAGGCCACTACGTTCTCGATCCCTGCCTGGTACATCTGGATCACATCCGTGTAGCCTTCCACCAGGTAACATATGTCCTCCCGGGCGATAGCCTGCTTGGCGAAGTAGATCCCGTAGAGGACCTTGCTTTTATGGTAGATCTCGCTCTCCGGCGAATTCAGGTATTTGGCGGTTTTCTTGTCCGCGCTCAGGGTACGGCCCCCAAAGCCCAGTACCCGGCCGCTCAGGCTGTGGATCGGGAAGAGCACCCTGGCTTTGAAACGGTCGAATTTCCGGTCTTCCTTCCCGGGTTCGTCCGAGGGCTTAACGATGGTAAGGCCCGTCTTTTCCAGGAATTCCAGTTGGTAACCCTGTTCCAGTGCCGCGTCTGTAAATGCCGTCCACTGGTCGGGATTATATCCCAGCCCAAATTGTCGGATGGTCTCATCGCTAAAACCGCGTTCCTTAAAGTAGGTAAGGCCAATGGCCTTGCCCGGCTCGGTATTCCAGAGGCAGTCCGAGTAGAACTTCTGGGCGTACTCCGAAACCAGCAGCATACTTTCCCGCTCGCTGGCCTTTTCCTTCTCCTCGTCGCTACGCTGGGTTTCCTCCACCTCTATCTGGTATTTTTTGGCCAGATAGCGGATGGCCTCGGGATAGGTCAAATGTTCGTGCTCCATCAGGAAGGCCACCACATTGCCACCTTTGCCGCTGCTGAAATCCTTCCAGATCTGTTTTACCGGCGACACCATAAAACTGGGGGTTCGTTCGTCGGTAAACGGGCTGAGGCCTTTGAAATTGCTACCGGATTTCTTGAGCTGCACAAAATCCCCGATCACCTCCTCTACCCGGGCGGTTTCGTATACTTTGTCTATGGTGTTTTTGGTGATCAATTTCCGGTCTTGCTAGAAGGTCTAAAAGTAACAAAAACCGCCGGGGCTGGAAAAGCCTTTCATCCGATTCGGCACCGCCCCTTTTTGCTACCTTTATTGCTACGGACCATACCCAACACCTAATGATCCTGTTTTTCGGCACCCGCACCGGCACTCCGCGGCATGCAAGCATGCCGCAGCTGCCCTGCAGCTTTTGCGGGCAGCGCGGAACGCTCAGCGGGGTGCTCATCCCCCACTACATCCATCTGTTCTGGATACCGGTCTACCGGCTGCGTCCCATCAAACAAGTGGAATGCTCGCATTGCAGGCGCGTGTTTCGGGGAGCCGAACTCAGCCCGGAAATGGAAGAGGCCCTGGCAGCCCTGACCTGAATGATCGGGTTTTCAATCAAAACCTGCCTGCTTGCCTGCAGGCAGGTTCGGATTATAAATACTTGTCCGGGAAAGAACGAATGGCTCAAAGGTCAAAGCGGAGGCCCAGCGAGATATTCCGCTGCTCCGTTTGGGCATTTTCAAAGATGGGGTTCAGGTCGTATTTGAGGTAAAGCAATACTCCTTCCACGCCGGCATAAGCGCTGAGCCCATAAACCAGGTCCGTGGTGTTGTATCCCCGTTTCAATTTATCTTTCACGCGTTCACCGTCCCTGGTGTATTTCAATTTCTGGCGGGCGCCCAGGTTGAATCCGGCATAACCGCCCAGGCCCATGCGGAACTGCCGGTCAAGGGAATAGCGGAAGTGGTCCGGATACTCCCGGTAACGGGATGGTCCGAACTCCAGGTGTACCGGGATCACCAGGTTATCCACCCGGAACTTGGACTTATCCAACTCGTATTCAAAATCCTGCAGGACGGTCTGCCCGTTCTCCGAGACAAAATACTGGTTCTCCTCCGGCTTCAGGCCATTGAACTGGAAGGACAGGCCGTAATTGAACCGGAGCCAGTTGCTGTTCCGGAATACGCGGGTACGCCAGGCCCACCCCAGCTCAAAAAACCGGCTCCCGGCCAGCTTATAAGGCGATTCCTCCAGGCTCTGACCCTCGGTGATCACATTGTTGAATCCTACGGCTACGACCAGGTCGGAATAGGTGCGCCGGTCGTATTTCGGTTTCCGGTCCCAATCGCGCTCGTCAAACCGGATCCCGAAGATCACGCTGCCGTCCCTGTCGCGTTTCCCCCAGCCAACACGTAAACGCTGGTCGTAGTGCAGGCTGTCTTCCAGCCGGAGCACCTCCCCGTTATTGCGTTCCAACAGGGCAATCTCGCGATCAAAGATGGCGCGCCGGTCCTCGATATTCATGGCGCGCTTCCGGGCGGCTTCTTCCTTGAGCTGCTGCGCTTCCCGTTCGGTGATCTCACCTGCTTCCAGGCGCTCATCAATGGCCAGCACCTCCTCCTTAAGCGCTTCTTTTTCCTGCTGGGTGACGCGTTCGCGGCGTGCCCGCAACGATTCGATCTCGGCGGAAGTATCTTCCTGGCCGTATACCAGTTGCAAAGAAAGTAGCAGCAGCAAGGGAAGCAATATGCGGGTAATGGTGTTCATACGTTCGTTTTTTTATGATTGATGAAAATGATGATTGATGAATAAACTCGGGGGATCTTTTCAGTCGTTTCGGGCGGCAACAGCCGTGCGGACCCTGTCAAATCCGGTCTTGAGCCGGTCAAAGAGCTGTTCCCTGAAGCTCCGGTCCAACTCCTCCTCGGTATCCATGAGCAAGGCCATGGCGTCAACCGAATCCCTGGGCGGTAGTTGAGCCCGGAGGGCGATCTGCCCCTGCGCCTTGCGGAGCAAGGAGTCGATCTCGGCTTCGCTCACGCCGCCTTGCCGGGCTTCCAATTCCGAAACTTCCGCCAGGACGGCATCCAGTTGGCTGTTGATCTGCTCGGTAAGGGCGGTAGTATCCCGGGCCGGAACTTCGATGGGTTCGGAGCGCACCGCAACCGGCAATTCTGCTGCGGCTTCGGGTTCCTTAAACGAACTGCCCGTTTCGCGCAACTGTTTCCCTTCTGATGCGGGCAAGGCGGTCACTTCCTCCGGGGCAGGTTCAAAAATCGGGGAATCCGCCGGGGCCGGTTCCGGATCCGGAACGGATCCCGGGCTTAACACGGCCGGTCCGGGCAATGCGGGATTTCGCAGCAGGCCATATATGCCAAGGCCCAGGAGCAGCAGCACGCTGGCTGCGGCGGCATACGCAATCCGGCGCCGACGCAATGATCCGGCTGAGCTTTTCGGTGCCGCCAGTTGCTGTTCGATCCGGTCCCAGGCACCTTCCGAAGGTTGGATCTCGCGTTTGTCCAGCCGCTCCCGCAGTTTCTTTTCAAAATCAGTGGGTGCCATATCTGTCGATTTGATAATCTTGTATTTGTTGTTGCAGGAGCTTGCGCGCCTTAAAGAGCTGACTCTTGGAAGTGCTCTCCGTAATGTCCAGCAAATCGGCGATCTCTGCGTGCCGATACCCCTCGATGGCGTAGAGCACAAAAACCATCCGGTATCCGTCCGGCAATTCGTCGATGAGGCGTTCGATCCGGTCCAGAGCCAGGAAATCGCTTATACCGTCTTCCGATGCCGCTCGGTCCGGCAGGGCTTCGTCCAACACCACGAATTGCTTCTTTCTCAGGAAATCGATGGCTTCGCGCACCATGATGCGGCGTACCCAACCTTCAAAACTCCCTTCAAAACGGAATTGGTCCAGCCGGCCGAATACCTTCACGAACCCTTCTACCATCACGTCCTCCGCAAAGTGCAGGTCCCGCACATACCGCCGGCAAACCGCCAGCATCCGCGGCGCCATCCGGTCGTAAAGCGCCTTCTGCGCTTCCCGGTCCGATTGGGCAGCACGCTGAACAAGCGTTTTTTCGCTACGCAGCAGGGAAATAATTTTCACGGTTTAAGCTCGGTTCTCAATTGCAAAGACGGGACCACTTTAAAAAAGGTTGCCTGAGGGACTGAACTTTTAGAAATTCCTCCCCTGACAACTCTCGGATTCGCAAATTGCCTGCCTGCCGACAGGATTCTGGATGGGTCATTGTTTGCGGTCCACCACGTAATTTACCATCAATTCCAGGGCATCGCGGTAGGGAGATCTCGGATACGCCTGCAGCACCTCCAGGGCCTGCTCCTTAAAGTCCAGCATTTTGGCAACGGCATATTCGAGCCCGCCGGACTCCTTTACGTAGGCGATCACCTCGCGAACGCGCTTGCGGTCCTTGTTGTGGTTCTTGACCGAGCGGATCAGCCAGTCCTTTTTCTCCTTGGAGGCGTGATTGAGGGCATAGATAAGGGGAAGGGTCATTTTTTGCTCCTTGATGTCTATCCCGGTGGGTTTCCCGATCCGGTCTTCCCCGTAGTCGAACAGGTCGTCCTTGATCTGGAAGGCCATCCCGCAAAGTTCCCCGAAACGCCGGAAGGTCTCCACATGTTCCGTATTGGGCCGTACCGAAGCGGC